>NZ_JACHYV010000026.1:0-112683 GCF_014193135.1 Rhizobium sp. BK049 | reverse complement strand
TCCACAAATGGCATCGGAAGCCCTCCCTCCGACACACTATGACTTGTCGACCATCAACCCGGTTCATTCTGTCAGGTATCAGCCCGGGCTGTACCGTGATTTGCCCCTCACCCTAACCCTCTCCCCGTAAACGGGGCGAGGGGACGTGCCCCGCGAAAGGTTGATGGGAGCCGAGACAGTGCGGCATATCCCCTTCTCCCCGCGCGCGCGGGGAGAAGGTGCCGGCAGGCGGATGAGGGGCAGCTTGACGGCCTCGCCCGAATGGCATTTCCTCAGGGAAAAGCAAGGACCAACCCGATGCGCCTCCCCCTTCTCCTCACCCTTCTCGCCACGCTCGCCGGGCTTTCCGCCTGTCAGACGATGACGCCGGAGGAGCGGCGGGCGGCGGATGTGCAGCGATGCCTGAGCTATGGTTTCCGCCGCGGCACCGATGGGTTTGCCACCTGCCTGCAGCGCATCGATCTCGACCGGCGGGCCGAATCGCGGGCTGCGAGTGCCGAGCTGATGCACAGCATGGCCTGGGATCTGAACGGGCCCTATGTCTACCGGGATCACTGGCGCTATCACCACTGACGGCAGGCCTCGCCCGGTTTTACCGGTTTTCCGAAATGACCGCCTGCGCCGCCGCCAATCTGGCGATCGGCACGCGAAACGGCGAGCAGGAGACGTAATCAAGGCCGATCGTTTCGCAGAAGCGGATCGAGGCCGGGTCACCGCCATGTTCGCCGCAGATGCCGAGCTTCATGTCGTTGCGGGTGCGCCGGCCGCGTTCGGCGGCGATGCTGATCAGCTCCCCCACCCCGTCGAAATCGAGCGAGATGAAGGGGTCGTGCTCGATGATGCCCTTGCGCTGATAGGTGGGGATGAAGGCGGAGGCATCGTCGCGCGAGATGCCGAAAGTGGTCTGCGTCAGGTCGTTGGTGCCGAAGGAGAAGAACTCGGCCGCCTCGGCGATCACATGGGCGCGTAGCGCCGCGCGCGGCAGCTCGATCATCGTGCCGACGAGATAATCGATCTTCATGCCGGCCTCGGCCATGACATTGCCGGCAATGGCATCGATGCAGGCCTTGACGTAATCGAGCTCGGAACGCAGGCCGACGAGCGGCACCATGATTTCAGGCACGACGGCCGCCCCGGTCTCCTGGGCTGCGGCAACGGCCGCCTCGAAGATGGCGCGGGCCTGCATCTCGACGATCTCCGGATAGGAGATCGCCAGCCGGCAGCCGCGATGGCCGAGCATCGGGTTGAACTCGTGCAGCGCATCGACGCGCTGGCGCAGGACAAGCGGCTCCATGCCCATGGCAAAGGCAACCTCGGCGACCTCGTCGTCGGTCTTCGGCAGGAATTCGTGCAGCGGCGGATCGAGCAGGCGGATCGTCACCGGCAGGCCATGCATGACGGTGAAGAGGCCGGTGAAATCCAGGCGCTGCATCGGCAAGAGCTTGTCGAGCGCCAGCCGCCTGCCCTTCTCATCCTCGGCAAGGATCATCTCGCGCATGACATGGATGCGCTCGCCCTCGAAGAACATGTGTTCGGTGCGGCAAAGGCCGATGCCCTCGGCGCCGAAGGAGCGGGCGGCGCGCGCATCGGCCGGCGTATCGGCATTGGTGCGCACCGTCATCCGCCGCGCCCGGTCGGCCCAGCCCATGATGCGGCCGAAATCGCCCGACAGCTCCGGCTGGATCATCGGCACCTCGCCCTTCAGCACCTGGCCGGCCGAGCCGTCGATGGTGATGATGTCGCCCTTCTTCAGGGTGACGCCGATGCCGAGCAGCCGTTCGTTGCGTTGATCGATGCGCATGGTGCCGGCGCCGACGACGCAGGGAATGCCCATGCCGCGGGCGACGACCGCCGCATGGCTGGTCATGCCGCCGCGCGTCGTCAGGATGCCTTCGGCGGCATGCATGCCGTGAATATCCTCCGGGCTGGTCTCGACCCTAAGCAGGATGACCTTGCGGCCCTCGGCTTCCGCCTCCACCGCCTCTTCCGCGGTGAAGACAATGGCGCCGGTCGCAGCCCCCGGCGAGGCCGGCAGGCCGGTGCCGATCACCTGGCGGTTGACGCGCGGATCGATCGTCGGATGCAGGAGTTGATCGAGGCTCGACGGTTCGATGCGCAGCACCGCCTCCTCCTCGGTAATCACTTTCTCGTCGACCATGTCGACGGCGATCTTCATCGCCGCCCGGGTCGACCGCTTGCCCGCGCGGGTCTGCAGCATCCACAGCTTGCCGCGCTCGATGGTGAATTCGATATCCTGCATGTCGCGGTAGTGCATCTCGAGCTCGCTGCAGATGCGGGTGAGCTCGCGGAAGGCCTCCGGCATCAGCTTTTCCATCGAGGGCTTGTCGGAGCCGGAGGAAAGCCGCCCCTCCTCGGTGATGCTGTGCGGCGTGCGGATGCCGGCGACGACATCCTCCCCTTGCGCATTGACGAGGAATTCGCCGTAAAGCGCCTTCTCGCCGGTCGAGGGGTTGCGGGTGAAGGCGACGCCGGTGGCCGAGCTATTGCCGAGATTGCCGAAGACCATGGCCTGGATATTGACCGCCGTGCCCCAGCCTTCGGGGATATTGTGCAGCTGGCGATAGGTGACGGCGCGCGCGCTCATCCAACTGGAAAAGACCGCGCCAACCGCGCCCCAGAGCTGGACTTCCGGATTCTGCGGGAATTCCCGATCGAGCTCCTCCTCGATCAGCCTCTTGTAGAGCGAGACGATATGCTGCCATTCGGTGGCGCTGAGCTCGGTATCGAGTTCGTGGCCGAGCTTGGCCTTCTCGTCTTCGAGAATCTCCTCGAAGGCGTCGTTGCCGAGGCCCATGACGACGTCGGCATACATCTGGATGAAGCGGCGGTAGCTGTCCCAGGCAAAACGCGCATCGCCGGCATCGTGGCCGAGCGCCTGCACCGTCTCGTCGTTGAGGCCGAGGTTCAGCACCGTGTCCATCATGCCGGGCATGGAGACGCGAGCGCCGGAGCGCACGGAGAGCAGCAGCGGCTGGCTGGTGGATCCGAAATGGCGGCCGGTGATGGCCTCGATCGCCGCTATGCCGGCGCGCACCTCGGCCTTCAGCCGGTCGTCGATATGGCCGCCATTCGTGTAATAAGTGTTGCAGGCGCTGCTGACGATCGTCAGCCCCGGCGGGACGGGAAGACCGAGAGCGCACATTTCAGCGAGGTTGGCGCCTTTGCCGCCGAGAATCTCATGGTCGCGCGCGCCACCCTCAGCCTGTCCGTCGCCGAACCTATAGACCCACTTGGTCATCTTCCCCCCAACACCACAAAAGGATCAGCGTGATCCCTCAGTTTGCTGACATGTCCTTGCTCCCCTCGCCGTCATCCTCGGCCTTGTGCCGAGGATCTGCTCCATATCGACTGGTTGCAGATGCTCGGGACAAGCCCCAGCATGACGAAGGAGAAGTTTAACAAACACCGCCAGCGTCTGGGAAATCAGCTTAATGCCTTGGAGTTGAAATGAAAATCGACAAATGCGGCGAAAATGCTGCGTCGCACAATATTTTCACCGTCACTGGCGGCTGAAAGCCATGTAACCCCGCCTGAAGAAGGCATAAAAAAAGCTTTGCGGGACTGCAACAATGTCCCGCAAAGCCTTGTTTCCGTCCGGCCAGGAAAACCGGACGGGGGGTCCCTCAACCCAGGGCGATTCATGGACCCGCCCTGATCTTTGTTTTCCGCAACTCCTCAAGAGACGCTTCGCATTTCCAGGGATTGCTCAAACAGCTTCCAGGTCCTTGCCCTCTACCTGAAAAGCGCATCGCAAATTCGACAAATCCGCAACTTTGACCGCCCCGCTCTTCAGCAAAGTCATCAGGTTGCGTTGAAACAACTTCTAATGCAAGTCAGAGAAAAGAGCATCACCCAAATGGGGTAGAGACCGCAAGACAGCCGACCTTTTTTGGTGTTTATCGCCGAATGCGGGAAAATTGCACGCGATTTGTGCGAATTCCGTTTCGAGCGCGAGTCCCGACCGACCGGTGAGCAATCGCCCCGTCGTCGAAACGACCCTCTCGAAATGCGGCGAGGCAGATCCTGCGCCGATTGCAGACAGCCGTTTCTGCAAAAGCTGACGCCCGACGGCGGTGAATGTCGGAACCCCGTTTGGCCGCACGTCTTCAATGCAGACAAGCCATGGAGAAAACGATGACGATCACCATCACCGCCTTTGAACGTTCACCCGATCGGGGCCGCGGCCTGGCGCGCGATATGCGGGTTCGCTGGGCGCTGGAGGAAGCTGGCCAGCCCTATGAGGTTCGCCTCGTCACGTTCGAGACGATGAAGCAGCCGGCGCATCTGGCGCGCCAGCCTTTCGGCCAGATCCCGACCTATGAGGAAGGCGATCTCAC
Organism: Rhizobium sp. BK049; assembly: GCF_014193135.1. NCBI lineage: Bacteria > Pseudomonadati > Pseudomonadota > Alphaproteobacteria > Hyphomicrobiales > Rhizobiaceae > Rhizobium > Rhizobium sp. BK049. Next base: position 108,325 of record NZ_JACHYV010000026.1, on the reverse strand, counting down.
ATTGTTCGAGTCCGGCGCGATCGTGCTGCATATCGCCGAGCGGCATGGCCGCCTGCTGCCCGAAGATGCCAATGGCCGGGCGCGGGCGATCGCCTGGATGTTTGCCGCGCTGAACACAGTGGAGCCGCCGGTCTTCGATCACAGCCTCGCCAGGATCCTGGAGCGCGACGAACCCTGGTACGAGCAGCGCCTGCGTGCCCTCGAAGGCAGCATCCGCAGAAGGCTGGACAGCCTTTCCACGCACCTCGGCGATGCCGACTGGCTCGACGGCGCATTCAGCGCCGGTGACTTGCTGATGGTGTCGGTGCTGCTGCGCCTGAAGTCGTCAAACATACTCGAGGATTACCCCAGCCTTGCCGCCTATGTCGCTCGCGCTGAGGCGCGATCCGCCTATCAGCGCGCCTTCGCCGCGCAGCTCGCGGTCTTCCAGGCCGCATCGGCGGGGGACTGATCAGGGATCATGGCGGGTCGGTGAACAGCGAAGGAGTTGCACCGCAGAGAAATAGAAGCCGCCTGCTTGGTATGGATCCGAGGGTCAAGCCCTGGGATGACGGAGAGTGTGGTTGGTTTTGTTGCCAGACGCACCGGCGATGCAGCTTGCTCCGCCGCGCCTGCCGTAGCTTCATCGCGCCAGGCGCGCCCCATGGGCCTCAGCACCACCCCTCCGCCCTCAAGTTTGTACCATTTCTCGTCCGTCGCCCCGGCACCACCTCTCCTCCGTCGACGGGCACCACCTCCTCCGTCATCCCAGGGCTTGACCCTGGGATCCATGCGGCTGGCACTGGGTGAACGACGAAGGCGTCCCACGGCAGAGAAATAGAAGTCCGCGTGTTTGGCCATGGATCCCAGGGTCAAGCCCTGGGATGACGGAGAGTGTGGTTGGCGTTCTCACCACGCACCGGCGACGCAGCTTGCCGCTCTGCGCCGGCCGTAGCTTCATGGCGCCCCGCACCAACTCTCATTGGTGATCCGAGGGCTTGACCCTGGGAGCACAGCCTCCTCGCAAGACCTCAGGCAATCTCGCGCAGGCGTTCGGCTGTCTGCAGGTCGACGGAGACGAGGGTGGAGACGCCCTGTTCGGCCATGGTGACGCCGAAGAGGCGGTTCATGCGGGCCATGGTGATGGGATTATGGGTGATGATGACGAAGCGGGTTTCGGTGGAAGCCGCCATTTCGTCCATCAGGTTGCAGTAGCGCTCGACATTGTGGTCGTCGAGCGGCGCGTCGACCTCGTCGAGCACGCAGATCGGCGCCGGATTGGTCAGGAAGACGGCAAAGATCAGCGCCATCGCCGTCAGCGCCTGCTCGCCGCCCGAAAGCAGCGTCATGGTCTGCGGCTTCTTGCCGGGCGGGCGGGCCAGGATTTCGAGGCCGGCCTCAAGCGGATCGTCGGATTCGATCAGCTGCAGCTCGGCGGTGCCGCCGCCGAAAAGATGGGTGAACAGCCGCTGGAACTGGCCATTGACGACGTCGAAGGCGGCGACCAGGCGCTCGCGGCCCTCGCGGTTCAGGCTCTGGATGGCGCCGCGCAGCTTGCGGATTGCGTCGATGACGTCGTCGCGCTCCTTGATCAGCGCTTCGAGCTTCTCGCTCAGCTCCTTCTGCTCCTCGTCGGCGCGCAGGTTGACGGCGCCGAGCCGTTCGCGCTCCATCTTCAGCCGCTCCAGCTCGCGCTCGACCTCGCGCGGATCGGGCAGCGCCTGCATCGGCTGCAGGCCGGCGAGCCGAAGCGCCTCATAGGGCGGCACGTTCAGCGCCTCGCGGATGCGGACTTCACTTTCGTGCCGACGTTCGCGGGCCGAGACCAGGCGCTCCTCGGCGCGGCCGCGGCGTTCGCGGTATTCGGCAAGCTCGGAAAGCGCGGTCGCCGCCTTGTGATCGGCATCGCGCTGGATGCGTTCGGCTTCGGCCAGAAGATCGCCGGCATTGCGGCGCGCCTCCTCGGCCTTCTGCAATTCGCTGAGCAGGGCGCGACGCTTGTCGTCGAATTCGTCAGGCGCCATTTCGAGATCGGCCGCCTCTTCGCGCGCCTCTTCCTCGCGCTCGCGCAGTGTGGCGACATGATCCTCGCCGCTTGCCGCCCGCTGGCGCCAGGTCTCGCGCTCCTGGCCGATCGCCATGATGCGGCGCTGGCGGGCTTCGTTCTCCCTCGCCAGGCTTTCATGGCGGGCGCGGGCCTCGGCGAGCGTGCCGCGGTCGGTCGCCACCTCCGCCTGCTGGAAGCGCAAACGCTCGTCGATCTCGGTCAGATCAGGCGCGTCCTCCAGCTCGATGCGGGCATTTTCTTCCTGGACGCCGATCTCTTCCAATTGCGCGCCCAGCTGGCTCGCAGCCTCGCTGACCACATCGCGCCGGCGGATGAGATCGCCGGAAGCCCGCTCGGCCGCAGCCAGCGCCTCGCGCGCTTCGGCCAGATGACGCGCCGACAGCCGGCTCATGTCGCGGGCCTCGGCCAGCCGCCGCTCCTCGAGGCGGATCGCTTCGGCCGCCGCTGCCTGCCGCTCTTCGGCCTCGGCAAGCACATCACGGGCGATTGCCGCTTCGCTTTCGAGTTCGGCCAGGCGGTTCTTCTGGGCAAGGCGCAGCGCGGCAGCGCTCGGGGCATCGGCGCCGGTGACATGGCCGTCCCAGCGATAGACGGCGCCCTCCTTCGTCACCAGCCGCTGGCCCGGCTTCAGCGCCGCCATCAGCGAGCGCGCCTCCGCTTCCGCGACCAGGCCGATCTGGCGCAGGCGGCGGGTGAGAGCTGATGGCGCGCTGATATGAGCGATCAGCGGCACGGCGCCTTCGGGAAGCGCCGGATCGCCGGCGCCATCGCCATTGACAGACCAATGGGCCGGCGCCTCGGCATCGAGCGGCGATTCCAGATCGTCGCCGAGTGCTGCACCGAGCGCCGTCTCGAAGCCGCGATCGACCTTCAGCTCCTCGGCCACCGGCGGAAACTTGCCGGCGGCGGCACCGGCGGCGAGCATGCGGGAAATAGTGCGGGCCTCGGTCTCCAGCGCATTCAGGCCGGCGCGGGCCTGATCGACCGGGGCGCGCGACAATGCCTCGGTCTGGCGGGCGCCAGCCAGCGCCTGTTCGACCACCTGGACGGCGGCTTCGGCGTCGGCAAGCGCGATTTCGCCTGCCTCGACCATCGCGCGTTTTTCATCCGGATCGGGCAGTCCCGATATCTTCTCCCCGATCGCCGACAATTCAGCATTTGCTTCGTCCATCTGGCGCTCGAGTCGCATGCGGCGGTCGGCCAGATCGCGAATGGCGCGCTCCAGCTGATTGCGGCCAGCGGCCGCCTCAGCGCGCTCGGCCGTCAGCTGCGTGAAGATGCGCTCGCTGTCGGCAAGTTTTGCCGCCGCCGCTTCGAAGGCTTCTCGGGTCTCCTCGGCATGACGGCCGGAATCGGCGAGGATGTCCGAAATCTCGGCCTCTTCGGCGTCGAGCTTGGCGAGGATGACGGCATTATCGGCCACCAGCCGCTCCTCGCGGCGGATATCCTCGGCAAGCTGGGCGAGACGGCGGGTCAGTTCGTCGCGGCGGCGCAGGATGCGGCCGGCATCCTCCTCCAGCTGGCTCCTGGCGATCTGCAGGCGCTGCAGGGCGGCGGCGGCGCGCGCCTCGCCGTCGCGCAGTTCCGGCAGCTTCAGGCTGGCGATGCCTTGCTGCTTGGCGGCCTCCATCTGAATCTGCGCCTTTTCGGCGACGATTGATGTTGCCTGATTAAGGGCGCTGTCGGCCTCGGCCTCAGCCTCCTTGGCCTGCACCCAGCGGATATGCAGGAGCATCGCCTCGCGGGCGCGGAGATCGGCCGAGAGGGTCTTGAAGCGATTGGCCTGGCGGGCCTGGCGCTTCAGGCTCTCGATCTGGCTTTCGAGCTGCGAGGTGACGTCGTCGAGGCGCTCGAGATTGGTTTCGGCAGCGCGCAGACGCAGCTCGGCCTCATGGCGGCGCGAATGCAGGCCCGAAATGCCGGCCGCCTCTTCCAAGAGCTGGCGGCGGGCCTGCGGCTTTGCCTGGATCAGCTCGCCGATACGGCCCTGGCCGACCATCGAGGGCGAGCGGGCGCCGGTCGAGGCATCGGCAAACAGCAGTTGCACATCCTTGGCGCGGCTTTCCTTACCGTTGATGCGATAGAGCGAGCCCTGCTCGCGCTCGATGCGGCGGGTGACCTGGATCTCGTCGCTGTCGTTGAAGGCGGCAGGTGCGGTCCGCTCGCCATTGTCGAGATAGAGGGCCACCTCGGCGGTATTGCGGGCTGGGCGGTTGCCGGAGCCGGAAAAGATCACGTCGTCCATGCCGGAGGCGCGCATGTTCTTGTAGGAATTCTCGCCCATCACCCAGCGCAGCGCCTCGACGAGATTGGACTTGCCGCAGCCGTTCGGGCCGACGACGCCGGTCAGCCCCCGCTCGATGATGAATTCCGTCGGCTCGACGAAGGATTTGAAGCCGACCAGGCGCAGCTTGTTGAACTTCATGCAGCCGCTCCGGGGCGCTCTGCGGGCGTGCAGCCCCCCTCTGCCCTGCCGGGCATCTCCCCCACAAGGGGGGAGATCGGCAAGTGGCTAGGGCTCCGCCAAACAACTGAGTGCCCATGCAGCGCAGCCGTAAAAGCGACGGTCATGAAGGAAGAGACAGCGCGCCCAGCCGATCTCCCCCCTTGTGGGGGTCCGAAGGACGGGCCGAGACCCGTGGCTCGACCCCGGGTCCGGCAGGACAGATGGGGGTATCCCCCACGCAGCCACAAAAAAACGGGCGCACGGCTTTCGCCGTCGCCCGTTGTGGTCGAACGATCCGGTTCAGATGAGGCTGTCGATGAGCTTCGACATGGTGTCAACCGGCATGTCTCCAGAATAGCGCTTGCCATTGATGAGGAAGGTTGGGGTGGCGTTGACGCCGAAATCCTTCGATCCCCTTTCCCGCGTGGCGTTCACTTCATCCAGAAGCTTCTGGTTCGTCAAGCATTTCGTGAAGCTATCCTCAGTAAATCCGGCAAGCTTCGACATCTGCAGCAGTGCCGCGCGGCCGTCATCGGCGGCGGCCCAGACCTGCTGCTGCTTGAACAGCATCGAAACCATCGGGAAATACTGTTCCGGCGTGCTCAACTGCTCCGGATTGGAGGAACTGCAGCGGGCGAGCATGAAGGCGGCCGCCGCACGCGGATCGAACGGGAATTCGCGGATGATGAACTGCACCTTGCCGGTGTCGACATATTTCTGCTTGATGGCGTCGAAGGTGGTGTTGTGGAAATGGGCGCAATGCGGGCAGGTCATCGACATATATTCGACGATCTTGACGGGCGCGTCGGCCTTGCCAAGCGCCATTTCCGGCAGCGCGCCGGGTTTCAGCACCTCGGCCATATCGACATCGCCGTCGGACTGCGGCATGTCCCCCGCCGAGGTGGCTGCCGTCTTGATGGTATCGACATTGGTGCCGTCGGCCATGGTCTTGCCGGAAGACGAAGCATCGGCAGCGTCCTTGCTGTCGTTGCAGGCGACAAGCACGGCGGCAGCTGCGGCGATGGCGATCCCACCCAAGAGGCGGCGTTTCGTCAGTTGCATTTCGGACATCTGCATGGGTTCCCCATAAGTAATGAGAGTGACGGCTGACTGTGCGATATAACGGCTAGGGGCCGCTCACAAGGCACTGATCAGCAACTTCCTTCAAAGAATTGTGACCGTGATGGGACCGAAAGCAGATGCCGTAGCCGAAATGAGCGATTCTCAGTTTTCACGGAAGGCCGAAGGCGTATTCCGGCCAGCATAAAATAGCCTCAGTATCTGCACCTGCTCCTTCACGACCCGATAAGCAATGGTCACGCGCCGCTCGAAAACCAGAATGCGAACACCCGGGGCAAAATCCTCACGCGGCGCTCCCCTTTCCGGCATGTCTTCCAAGCCATGACAAAACTGTCTCAGCCGGCGAACGAGTTCTATTGCCGCCATTGGATTGTCTGCAGCGATGAATTCGTAAATATCGAGCAGATCCTTCTCCGCCCTAGGGCGAAATACCACCTTAGGCATCATCGCCCTGGGGCTTCATTCGATCGGTGTGCAGACGTTCGAGTCGCTCGAAGACCACATCAGCGTCGATATCCGAACCCGGATCGTCAATCGCCTCACGGATTTTCCGACGCATGATTTCGTCGATCGCATTCTCTTCCCGGTCGAGCGCGCGCAACGCGGCGCGGATAACCTCGCTCGCCGAACTATAGGCGCCAGATTCCAGCCGCGCTTCCAAGCTCTTCTGCTGGCTCCCGAGCGTCACCGTAATGGGTTTGCTGCTGCGCATTCCTGTTCACTCCTCTCAGGTGATTACAGTGTAATACACTTGCGATGGAGTTCAAGACCGGCTTCATGCCTAGGCTTTCTAACTGACGTCGGGCTGCTCGACCAGCCGCCGACCAGGCAGCTTGATCGTCGGATCTCAACCGAAAGTCCGGCGCTCCCCATGGATCGCGCCGGACTTCGACGTCTATCGGATCATTTGCATTCAGGGTCGTCGCCGAAGCCCTTGCAGAAGAACTCGGCGGCGTTTTCCTTGGTGATCATTTTCGATGCGATCTCGATTTCCATCGAGCCATCGTCTTTCTTCGTCAAGGTTCCGAGCTTTTCAAGCGCTGCGGTATCGTTGGTGGCGAGCGCGTGCGCGGCGATGACGCCTTCCGGCGCGACGGTGGAATAGGTGAAGGTCGCTGTGAGGTCACCCTTGGCGACGGCACGGATGGCGGCATTCTCGCCGTCAATGCCGATGATGAGGATACCTTCCTTGTCACGGCCGGCGGCCTGGATCGCCCGCAGCGCGCCAAAGGCCATATTGTCGTTATGGGCGTAAACGGCCTGGATTTGTCCGGCCGGGAAACGCTGGAGCGTATCCTCCATGAACTTCAGCGCTTTTTCCTGGTCCCAGTCGGCGTGGGTTTCAGCGATAACCTTGATATCGGTGCCGGCGATGGCTTCGGCAAAACCTTCATGGCGCTCGACCGCGGGAGCGACAGCCGGGTCGCCCTTGATCTCCACGACATTGCCCTTGCCTTTCAGGGCTTCAGCTATGTATTTGCCGGCAAGCGTGCCGATGGGTTTGTTGTGCGGGCCGACATGCAGCGTCACGGGAATATCAAGGCTGCGCTCGAGCGTGATGACCGGAATGCCGGCGGCCAGCACCTGCTTGACGGTCGGAGCGATCGCGGCGCCATCCTGCGCCGAGATCATCAGAACCTTCATGCCCTGAACCATGAGGCTTTCGACGTCTGAAATCTGCTTTGCGGACTTGCCTTCGGCGTTGGTGACGATCAGATCGACATCCTTGAAGTTTTCGGCGGCATAGGCTTGGTTGCGTTTGGTCATCGTGTTGCGATGCGCCGAGTTCGAGCTCGCCTGTGAGAAGCCGATGACGATCTTGTCCGCACTGAAGGCGGGGACCGCTGTCAGGACGGTGGCGAGGCCGGCGGAGATAATGAGCATGCGTCTGGTGATATTGAGCATTTTAGTTCTCCCTCTGTTGAACACGCTAGCTGCGTGGCTTTCTTCCGGCTTCGAGCAGCACGGCAAGAACGATGATCCCGCCCTTCACCACCTGTTGTGAGAATGGTGAAACGCCTGCGAGATTGAGAATGTTTGCGATGATGGCGAGCACCATGGCGCCCCCCATCGTGCCGAGAACCGTGCCCTCGCCGCCAAACAGCGACGTGCCGCCGATCACCGCGATCGTGATCGCTTCCAGTTCGAGGCCGAGGCCGGAATTCGGGTCGCCGACGGAAAGGCGGGACAGGAAAATCAGGCCGGAAAGCGCCGCCAGCACGCCGCAGATGATGTAGACGCTGAAGATGACGAGCGGCACGTTGATGCCGGACAGCCTCGCCGCCTCCTCATTGCTGCCAACCGCATAGATCGCCCGTCCGAACGGCGTGAAGCTCAGCACGATGGCAGCGATGATGCAGACGATCGCGAAGACGTAGATCGGAGTGGGCACGCCCAGAATATAACCGCCGCCGAGCACGAAGAAGCTGTCGGCGAGCTTTCCCGGATTGACGGTTCCGCCGTCGGCAATCATCAGCGCGAAGCCGCGCACCATCACCATGCAGCCCAGCGTCATGATGAAGGCCGGAATGCGGAAATGGGAAATTCCGAAGCCGTTGACGCAGCCGACGAGGGCGCCAATGGAGAGACAGATCAGTACCATCAGCGGGATGGGCATGCCCTGCTCCATCAGGACCGCGCCGGTGACGCCGACCAGCGCCACGATCGAGCCCACCGAAAGATCGATCCCCTTGGTGAGGATCACGAATGTCATGCCGATGCCGAGAATCCCGTAGAGCGCGACCTGCCTCAGAACGTTCAGAATATTGATGGGGTTGAGAAAATGAGGAGAGATCAGCGAGGCGGCGATGATCAGTACGATCAGTGCACCGGCAAGACCCGTCCCGCGCGGAAGACTTTTTTTCATGGTGGTCCCCTCATTAATGTAGCGCCGCAAAGTGCATGACTTCTTCTTCGGTCGCAGTGCGTGCATCGAGTTCGGCCGTTATTTCGCCCTCTCTCAAAACATAGAGCCGGTCGCACAGACCCAGGATTTCCGGTAATTCGGAAGAGGCGATGACGATCGCCAAGCCGCGGGCTTCCGCCAGCTCGACCAGCAGATCGTAGATCTCACGTTTGGCCCCGACATCGACGCCGCGCGTGGGCTCGTCGGCGAGCAGGATCTCGCATCCGGCGCTGACGAGCCTCGCCAGCACGCATTTCTGCTGATTGCCACCCGAAAGGTTCTGCGTCGCCGCTGCGGCGTTCGGCGTCCTGATCCGCAGCCGCTCGATGAGACCGCTGACTATTCGGCGCTCGCGGCCAAGGGATAGAAGTCCGAACCGGATGATCTGCGCGAGACTGGCCGACATGATGTTGAAACCGACGCTCTGTATCAGGAAGAGGCCTTCGGTCTTGCGGTCTTCCGGCACGAGGCCCAGTCCCTTGACGATGCCGGCGCGCGGCGAACCGATGCTGGTGCTGGCGCCGTTGATGCTGACCTCGCCGGCATCGCGCGGGTCGGCACCGTAGATGGCGCGCAAAAGCTCCGTGCGGCCGGCGCCGGCCAACCCGAACAGACCGACGATCTCGCCTTTTCGAACGTGGATACTGACGTTCCTGAGCAGCGCGTGCGTCGAAATATCCTTGGCGGACAGGGCTTCCTCGCCGATCCGGGGCGTGCGCTTGGGAAAAACGTCGCCCACCTCCCGGCCCACCATGCTGCGAATGAGATCGTCCGTCGTCAGCCCGTTGGAGGGTCCGTTGTGGACGACGGTGCCGTCACGCAGAACGGTCACCGTATCGCTCAGCTCGAAAACTTCGCGCAGGCGATGCGAGATATAGACAAATGCCACGCCGCTCTCGCGCGCCAGCTGCCTGACGACCCGGAACAGCTGGTCGATCTCCGCCTGCGCCAGTACGGCCGACGGCTCGTCGAGAACGATGATCTTCGCGTTGCGCGCAAGCGCCTTGGCGATCTCAACCATCTGGCGCTTGGCAACGGAAAGCGTTCCGATACGGGCCGTCGGATCGACATCGAAACCGAGCCGATCGATGACCTCGATGGTCCGGCGCTTTGCTTCGCCCCAGTCGATCAGGGCGCCCTTGCGCGGCAATCGCCCCATCAGAACGTTTTCGGCGACGGTCAGGTGCGGCGCCTGAGCCAGTTCCTGATAGATAACCGCCACACCCCGTGCGATCATGCCCGCCGGAGTCGGATCGAGAACCTCTTCGCCAAAAAGCTCGATACGCCCCTCATCGGCGGAATAGGCGCCGGAAAGGATCTTCATCAGCGTCGATTTGCCGGCGCCGTTTTCCCCCACCAACGCCCTGATTTCTCCGGGCTGCAGAGAAAACGACACGCCCTTCAGGGCGCGCACGCCCGGAAAGGATTTGGTGATCCCTGCAAGAGCCAGCGCCGACGTCATTTCAGTGTCCTCCGCAGCCGCAGGAGCGGCGAATTGTCAGTTTTGCCGGCAGACGGACCTGTCGCACGCTTTCGGTGCCCGATTTGATCCGCCTGGACAGCATTTCCGCCGCCTGCATGCCGATCATCTCGCTCGGCTGCGCCATGACGGTCAGCCGCGGTTCGAAACAGTCGGCCCAATCGAAATCGTCGAAGCCGATCAGCGCCAGATCCTCGGAGATGCGCAAGCCGAGGTCCCGCACCGCGCGCATGACGCCGATCGTCGCCAAATTGTTGCCCGAGGCGATGGCGGTCGGACGATCGACCCGACCAAGGATGGCAAGCGCGGACTGGTGAGCATCCGCGCTATTGGCATTGCCTTCGCTCATCAAAGTGGGATCGATCTCGAGACCATTCTTGCGCATCGCATGCACGTATCCACGCACGCGCTCGAGCGTGGACCGCAGCCCCGGCTCACCGGCGATGAGGCCTATGCGGCGATGGCCGTGGCCCACCAGATGATCGATCAGCGTTTCCATCGCCGCCTCGTTGTCCAGGCAGACCCCGTCCGCATCATCAACGGTCAGACGGTCGACGAGCACGAATGGCATGCGAGCCGATCTGAGATATTCGACGGCGCGGTTTTCGGGATCGCTTGATGGAGCCAGAATCACTCCATCCACACGCCGCTGGACCAATTCGCGGACGAGCTTCAGTTCGGTCGCCGGATCGTTCTGCGTGTCGCAGAGAAAGACGAGCTGCCCGATCGCGGCGCAGGCCCGTTCGATCGAGGATACGATATCGTTGAAATAGTAGTTAGTGCTGATCGAAATGGCGATCCCGACGGCATCGGTCGAGGATCGCACCAGTGACCGGGCGACGGCATTCGGCACGAATCCGAGGTTTTCGATCGCCTCTTTGACGAGCTTCGCGGTCGCCTCGTTCACATGCCGCGTGCCATTGATGACGTGCGAAACGGTAGAGACCGACACGCCCGCGGCGCGCGCGACATCAGTGATTGTCGCCATGATTGCAGACCTCCTCCCCCACGCCCGACGCGACAGCTTCAAGCCGTCGCCGCGTCGCCTTCTCCGAACGAAATCGAAATAGCCAGGCGATCCCGAACAAGCCGCAGCTCGCCGGTCGCTTTCTGTCCGCTTCATCCTCCAATGAAACGATCGCAGGCAGCGTATGGCCATCGAAACGTTTGCGCAAGCGTTTTCTTCGGTGATTTATGGTGATATACGGGCGTAAGGGAGGAACGCACATGGCGCTGAAAAACATACCCGGGATTCTCTGCCCGGATCTTTTGTGGATACTGAGCGCGATGGGCCATGGCGACGAGATAGCCATCGTCGACAAGAATTTCTCGGCGTCCCGCGTGTCGAAAAAGACCGGAAGCGGCAAACTCATATCGATGAACGCGGCCAGCGCCACGGAGACCATAGAAGCGATCCTGGCGGTCATGCCGCTCGATCACTTCGTCGAACAGCCGCTCATGCACATGGAGGATCCGGATCAGGCCGGGATATTACTGCCCGTTCATTCGGATGTGGAATTGCTTTGCGCGACCGCCGAACAGCGCGGCATCAGGAGCAAGCCTGTCGAGCGCTTCGCCTACTATCCGATTGCAGAAGCCTGCTTCGCGGTGGTTCAGACGGGTGAAACACGGCCCTATGGAAACTTCATCCTGAAGAAGGGTGTGATTTAGGAACGCCCTGGAACCGCGCTAGAGCCGGATGCTTGTCCACTGCATTCATCGTCCCCGCTTGCCCATCACCGCCGTGCCCAGTCGCTCAATCGCCTGGCGCAGCTTGTCTCCCTCTATCCCCTCCATCATGCCTTTGAGCTTGCGGGCGGCTTCGCCCTTCAGCGACGGCGGGGTGCGGGAGCGGCGGACGGCTTGCGACACCGGCTTCTGGACGATGCGGATCTGGTGGATGGCGGCGAAGCCGAAGAAGCTGTTGATGCGCTGGATGAGTTCGCCCTGGGCATGAGTGAGGAAAAGAGCGCGCGCGCCTTCGCAGGCGATGGTCAGCACGCCGGGGCGGAAGCTGCCGTCATCGCCGCCGCCGCGGGCCCAGGCGATTTTTTCGGGGCGGGTGCAATCGGCGAAATCCTCGCCGGCGATCTCGCTCCAGGAGCCAAGCAGCGCCGTGTTGATGCCGGCGCGGCGCGCCAGGACCGGATCGATCAGCCCGTTCGCCAGCTCGGAAATCTGTTTCACATCTTTGCGTGGATAACTCATCGAAACCCTTGGACGGCGCCACGAAGTGGCACGGCCGACTTGATCGCGCGCCATTGCTTCGCCAAGTATAAGGCCTTCCCCCCATTGCGGCAAATCATGACGACCACGACACTCGATACGCTCTCGGCAAAGCCCCTCCTCGACTGGTACGACCGCCATCACCGCGATCTGCCCTGGCGCGTTTCGCCCGGCATGGCGGCGCGCGGCGTCCGCGCCGATCCCTACCGGGTGTGGCTGTCCGAAGTGATGCTGCAGCAGACCACGGTGCAGGCGGTCAAACCCTATTTCGAGAAGTTTCTCCGGCGCTGGCCTGACGTCACCGATCTCGCCGCGGCCGACAACGACGAGGTGATGGCCGCCTGGGCGGGCCTCGGCTATTACGCGCGCGCCCGCAATCTGAAGAAATGCGCCGAAGCGGTGGCGAGGGAACATGGCGGCGTCTTTCCCGATACAGAGGAGGATCTGAAATCGCTCCCCGGGATCGGCGACTATACGGCAGCGGCCGTCGCGGCCATCGCCTTCAACCGGCAGGCTGCCGTCATGGACGGCAATGTCGAGCGGGTGATCTCCAGGCTTTATGCGATCGAAACACCGCTTCCTGGCGCCAAGCCGCTGATGAAGGCGAAGGTGGCGCTGCTGACGCCGCCGGGCCGGCCGGGCGATTTCGCCCAGGCGATGATGGATCTTGGGGCGACGATCTGCACGCCGAAGCGCCCGGCCTGTTCGCTCTGTCCGTTCCGAGACGCCTGCCAGGCGCTGAAATTGTCCGATCCCGAGCTCTTTCCGGTCAAGGCGGCGAAGAAGGAAAAGCCGGTGCGCCATGGCGCGGCCTTCATCGCCGTGACCAGAGAGGGCGAGATCCTGCTCAGGCGGCGCGGTGAAAGCGGCCTGCTCGGCGGCATGACCGAGGTGCCGACGACGGCCTGGACGGCGCGGCTCGACGGCGAAACCTCGGCGGCGGCCGCTCCTTTCGCCGCCGGATGGCAGGCCAGCGGCACTGTTACCCATGTCTTCACCCATTTCGAGCTCAGGCTTGCAATCTGGCGGGCGGCGATTGCCCAAAAGCCTGACATGGATGACGGATGGTGGGAACCAGTTACAAATCTTGAAACGCAGGCCTTGCCGACCGTCATGAAAAAAGCGATCGCAGCGGCTATTCCTCTCGCATTCAAAACATCCAGGGCATAAACATGACCACCGAAATAAAGCATATCGTTTTCGATATCGGCAAAGTCCTAATTCATTACGATCCCAATCTACCCTTCGCCCGCCTCATTCCCGACGAGGCCGAGCGCAACTGGTTCTTCGCCAATATCTGCACCCATGACTGGAACGTCGAGCAGGACCGCGGCCGCACCTGGGCGGAGGCCGAAGCGCTGCTGATCGAAGCGCATCCGACACGCGAGGAGCATATCCGCGCCTTCCGCAAATACTGGCACGAGATGGTCCCGCATGCCTATGAGGAGAGCGTCGCGATCATGGAGGGGCTGATCGAGGAGGGCCGTGACGTGACGATGCTCACCAACTTCGCCTCCGACACGTTTCGCGAGGCGCAGGTGCGTTTCCCCTTCCTGACGAAACCACGCGGCGTCACCGTTTCCGGCGATGTCGGCCTCATCAAGCCTGACATCGCGATCTACGAGACGCATACGAAGAGCTTCGGCCTCGACCCCGCCGCGACGATCTTCATCGACGACGCGCCGGCCAATGTCGAAGGCGCCAAGGCTTTCGGCTGGAACGCAGTGCTGTTTTCGGGCGCGGATAAACTGCGCAGCGATCTCGCCGCCCATGGCGTGAGGGTCTGAGACCCATGGCCTTCGACCCGGCAGAAGAAATCGAACGCTTCCACGCCGCCATCAACGCGCTGGATTTTCCCACAATCGAGGACTATTTCGCCGAGGACGCGACCTATGTCTCGAACGGGGTCGGCAGCCTTGCCGGACGACCCGAAATCATGGCCGCCTTCCGGCGCTATTTCGACGATTACGCCGATCAGACGGCCGAGAATTCGCTGGTGGAAAACCTGACGCCCTTCTCCGGCCGCGCCGTCTGGTCGCTCCGCGCCACCCACAGCCAGACCGGCAAGCCGCTGCTGCGCGAGGGCGAGGAGACGATCACCTTCAATGAAGACGGCCGCATCACGCGCGTCGAGGTCACCGACTACAAGGCCTTTTGACGAGGCAAGCCGGATCTTGAAATAGAAGACGCCCGAGGCTTGAACCCCGGGCGCCTTGGTCTTCTTCCGCAACTGGAGGAAACCGGAAGAAGGTATTTCGATCCCGCGAAGGCGCTGCTCAATCCACCTTTGCCAGATCACTGCGGATGACGGACCTCAAATCGTCGATCGGGCGCAGGGACTGCCCGTCTTCGAAATGCCAGAAGGTCCATCCGTTGCATGCATCGAGACCCTGCACCTTGGCGCCGAGACGATGAATGGAGCCGGCCTCGCCGCCCGAGGCGACGGTGCCGTCGGCGCGAACGATGGCGCTGTAGCGGCGCTTTGCGTCGGTCAGCACCTGGCCGGGCTTGATCAGGCCGCTTTCGACAAGCACGTTGAAGGCAACGCGCACCTCAGCCTTCTTGCCGGTCATGACAGTCAGTTCCGCCTTCCCGAGCGGCTCGACGGCGGCAATGCGGGCCGAAGCCGCGTCGATATAATCCTGCTCCCGCTCGATACCGACGAAGTGACGGCCGAGACGCTTGGCGACCGCACCCGTCGTTCCCGAACCGAAGAAGGGATCGAGCACGATATCGCCGGGCTTCGTCGAAGCCATGATGACGCGGGCAAGCAGCGCTTCCGGCTTTTGCGTCGGATGCACCTTCTTGCCATCCTCGCCCTTCAGCCGCTCATTGCCGTTGCAGATCGGGAAGAGCCAGTCGGAGCGCATCTGCACGTCGTCATTGGCGGCCTTCATCGCATCGTAATTGAAGGTATAGCCCTTGGCCTTGGCATTCGGGCTTGCCCAGATCATCGTCTCATGGGCGTTCTGAAAACGGCGGCCCTTGAAATTCGGCATCGGATTGGTCTTGCGCCAGATGATGTCGTTCAAGATCCAGAAATTCAGATCCTGCAACGTGGCGCCGACGCGGAAAATATTGTGGTAGGAGCCGATCACCCAG
This sequence comes from Rhizobium sp. BK049, assembly GCF_014193135.1. NCBI lineage: Bacteria > Pseudomonadati > Pseudomonadota > Alphaproteobacteria > Hyphomicrobiales > Rhizobiaceae > Rhizobium > Rhizobium sp. BK049. The sequence goes on along the minus strand of NZ_JACHYV010000026.1, from coordinate 93,039 downwards.
ATCGAGCCCGTCGGCTTCAGCACCCGGCGGCAGGCGAGCAGCCAGGCGCGGGTGAAGGCGTCATAGGCTTCGAAGGAGGCGAACTGATCCCATTCGTCGTCGACCGCATCGACCAGCGACTGGTCGGGACGGTGCAGCGTTCCGCCGAGCTGAAGATTATACGGAGGGTCGGCGAAGATCACATCGACGGAGTGGTTGGGCAAGGCTTCAAGGGCGCTCACGCAGTCGCCCTTGATGATCGTGTCAACCCAGGAGTCCGCCTTGACGGAAGCCTTGAGGTCGGCAAGCGGAAAAACTGACGCCATTCTGATACTCACTCATACGCTTTACGCTTAACTCTCCGTTATGGTTACCCAACTTAGTTACCAAAGCCTGAAGCGATGACCGAATTCGGGAATTTATTGTGGCTGCCGGGGTAACCGGGCGCAGGTCCCATCGGACCGAGGGCATCTGTCATCTTTTTATTCCAGATTTTCCCTCACATCAGAAAAACTCAGTATCGAGTCAAAAATCAGCTCATATTCCAATGATATAGTATCCGTTATTTTATTACCTTTAATTCTTCTCATCTCGCAACTAACTTTCTTCTCAAAATAACTACCATTTTCGCTACACTCACCGTCAATTTCACTTGGATTGCCGTTGATCAAACCAGCAGCATCTGAGATTGCTCGCTCCGGGAATGTAACTCCAATGCGATCAGGATATTGGATAAAAGCGACAATCATCGAGAGGACGTAAAATGCGAAGACAATGAAGATAAAGGAAAATATAGCCGTCCAAGCAAATTTAACGATCCTTGAAGTCCACACAGTTCGGTTTCCGGTCTGGTTTCAGATGAAGACCGTAGATAGCATTCTCTTCATCATCTGACGGATATAATTTGCTGTCACGCGCGCGCCAGTTGCGTGACTGCCAAGAGGCCATAGATAAGCAACTTTCAGGGCGCCGGTGGCCCGCCCGGAGCGGCTCTGCATCATGCCGCATCATGGACTTTGCGGCTGTCGGCCGGCGCCTCGTCGCGTTCGAACATGCCGTAATCACGCACGACACTGGCGATCCGCAGGCGGTAATCGGCGAAGACGCCGCCGCGGCCAGCCTGCTGGGCGGCCCGGTGGGCCTCGCGATTGCGCCATTCCCTGACCGCCGCCTCGTCGCGGAAGAACGAGAGCGACAGTAGCTTGCCGCGGTTGGTCAGGCTTTCGAAACGTTCGATCGAGATGAAGCCGTCGATCGTTTCGAGCTCGGTGCGCAGCTCGCCGGCAAGATCGAGATATTTGTGGCGTTCGCCCATATAGGGCACGACTTCGAAGATGACGGCGATCATGGCAGCACTAGCTTGGCGTGAGGGGCGGAGACATTTTTCAGGAAGATGCGATCCTCCTTCAGGATGAAGCCTTCGCGTCTGGCAAATTCGTAATTCTCGCGACCGAGCGGGTCGGCCGCCAGCCTGGCACGATAGGCTTCATAGGCGGCGAGGCTCTCGATATTGTAGACGCCGTAAGCCGTCGTTGCCGACCCCTCATACGGAGCGTAGTAGCCGATCAGGTCGGCGCCGTTCTTCGGAATTGCCTGGCCCCAGTTGCGCGCATACTCGGCAAAGGCCTCCTTCTTGAAGGGGTCGATCTGATAACGGATGAAGCAGGTGATCATCGGGTTCTCCTTTGTGCTTCCCCGTTTTCGCACATTGCCCGACGGCGATGCTTCGGCTACGATCGAAGTATGAAGGAAGGACCTGACATTGCGCAGATCGGCGCGCTGATCGGCGATCCGGCGCGGGCCAACATGCTGGCGGCGCTGACCGGCGGGCGGGCGCTGACGGCAACCGAGCTTGCCGGCGTCGGCGGCATCACGCTGCAGACGGCAAGCACCCATCTTGCCAAGCTCGAAGCCGGCGGGCTGCTGACCCAGCGCAAGCAGGGGCGCCACCGTTATTTCACGCTGGCCGACGAGGCCGTCGCCCGGCTGATCGAAAGCATGATGGGTTTTGCAGCCGGACGCGGCCATCTGCGCCACCGGCCCGGCCCGAAGGAACCGGCGCTGCGCAAGGCGCGCATCTGCTACGATCATCTGGCCGGCGATTACGGCGTGCGCATGCTCGACAGTCTGATCGCCTCCGGCGCGATCGAGGCGGTCGGCGAAGGGCTGGCGCTGACCGAAAAGGGCGAAAGCGATCTCGCCCGCATCGGCATCGACGTCGGCAATCTCCGATCCTCGCGCCGCCCGCTTTGCCGCTCCTGCCTCGACTGGAGCGAAAGGCGCGCCCATCTGGCCGGCAGTCTCGGCAAGGCCCTGCTTGCAAGTTTCCTCGACAGGGGCTGGGCGCGGCGAACGACGGAAAGCCGCTCGATCCTCTTTACCCCGGAAGGCGACCGGCAATTTCTATTGCTTTTTCCGGCTGGATAGACTGGCCGCAGATCTGCAAAAACCTGCCGCGAAGTTGCGGAAACGGCGCGCCATTATGCACTTGCCGTCTTTTCACCTTCCTGCCGTACGTGCGCCCGCAGCGCCGCCAGCGTCAGCGCCAACGCCGCGTGATTGCTCTCGGCTTCACCCAGGACGCTTTGGCCTTCCGCCGTTTCACGCAGTTGAGCACCGTAAAGCGGGTCATCCGGCGTATGTCGGGCGCGGGCAAAGAGCTGACAGCCTCATGGTCCCTCTCCTCTTGTCGCCCATAGTAGGATCAAGCCCTTGGACCGGCAACGCTGCTCGTGTCGCGCCGCTGCAGAACAGCATTGCTAATTTCTTCGCCGCCAGCCGATCGCGATCGGGATCAGACCAAAGTCGGGGTTTTATCCGACCGAGGGCTTAAGAGAGGAACAGTGAGGTTTAACCGAAGTTTGCCATGGAGCTATCCATCCGCTCCGGATGCGAAAGCGCTTCAAGAACAAACGGAGGAATATCCTATGATGAAGGTAACACATCTGGCATTGGCAGCGGCCCTTCTGGCCGGCACGGCGGCGTCCGGCTACGCCCAATCGTCAAGCACGGTCGGAACCGGCGGTTCGTCGGCAGGCGGCGGAACTGCGAGCAGCACCGTCGGTACTGGTGGCAGCTCTGCCGGGGGCACCTGCCCGGCCGGCACGACCAACTGCAATTCCGGCTCGTCCTCGACCCTCGGCACCGGCGGCTCGTCGGCTGGCGGCGGCACATCCAGCAGTTCCGTCGGCACCGGCGGTAGCGCTGCTGGGTCGGGGTCCGGCTCGGGCTCTGCTTCGACGCTCGGCACCGGCGGTTCATCGGCCGGCGGCGGCACGTCCAGCAGCAGCGTGGGAACCGGCGGTAGCGCCGCAGGTTCGGGCGATGCCAATTCCGCTTCGAGTGTCGGAACCGGCGCATCGTCGGCGGATGGAGACAAGACCGGCAGTACTGTCGGCACCGGCAGCAGTGCTGCAGGCTCTTCGCACGACAACAAAGGCAAGAAAGGCTGCGCACCGGGCCAGGTCAAGAAGGACGCCGCCGGCACTAAAGGTTGCTGACGATGTCGGCCGGCGCCTTGATGGCGCCGGCCAAAACCTTTGGAGATGAAAGCAATGACCAGATTTCCGACAATCGCATTGACGGCATCGCTCGTGGCGATCGGCGGGCAGGCCATGGCCGAGGAGATCAAGCTCGACGACGGAACGACGTGCACCGTCGTCCAGTCCCAGGCAGGCGACATGTCCACCACCGTCACCGCCGGCAACGGGCACGTGTCCTCGTCGACCACGACGGGGAGCGGTTCGGCTGGCTCCACCTCGTCATCGGCCTCCGCCGGATCCTCGTCGAGTTCGGGAAGCGTCGACAGCTATTCGACCGCCAGCGTTACCCGGCCCGACGGCACCGTCATCACCAAACGTTCCGATGGAACCTGTTCGGTGACGAAACCGAAGAAATAGGAGATGGCAATGAAACCTATCAATCTTATTGCTGCCGCCTCGATCGCACTGCTCGCATCGAGCCCGACCGTTCTTGCAGAAGAGTGTAACGCGGCAGGAACCGTTGGAACGGCGGGAAGCGCTGCTGTCGGCGGCACATCCGCGAGCTCCGTCGGGACGGCCGGCGCCTGCCAGACTGACGGCGGCACGACATCGTCGATCGGATCCGGCGGAAGTGCCGCGACGGTCGACGGAAAGGCGCAAAGCAAGACCCACATCAATGACAATGGCGACAAGCTGAAGGCGCAGACCAAGGCCCAGGCGGTCGACCAGGGCACGTTCAGCAAGTCCCGCACCAAGACCAGCACGGACGGCGACAGCTTGCAAAGCACAACGCGTACGATGTCGCATGTTCCCGGCGAGAAGCCGGTGAAAGGCACGACCACTCAGAAGATCATCTTGCCGCAACAATAAGGTAAGTGGGCTCACCTCTCTTGAACAAGGTGAGCCGTGCCTTGCCGCCATTGCGGACCGGCGCTCAATGACGGTCCCCCTGCCGCCAACACAGAGCATTCAACCATCCATCGAGCGAAACCGCTACAACCTGCGGAGCTGCAAAGCTGCGTGAGCTCGTTTCCCGATTCAAGCTGCGTTCGACAGCTTCGACGCAGCCTGCGGCGTGCCTCGCTTCCTCAGTTCATTGCGTTGTGGAAAGTCTCGAAAATCAGCGCCCGCAGCCAGCGATGGGCGGGATCTGCATCCATGCGAGGGTGCCAGGCCTGGACGATGTTGAAAACCGGCACGGCGACTGGCAGGTCAAAGGTCCTGATCCCGCTGATCGGGGAAGACTTGCAATAGGACTTCGGGATAGAGCCGATCAGATCGGAAGCCGCTGCAACGGCGATCACCGCTGGAAAGCTCGGGACGATCAGCCTGACGTCCCGGTAAAGGTCCAGCTCGGCGAGCGCCCTGTCGACGGGACCGGCATAGTCCGCTTGCGGCGAGAAGACCACATGACCACAGGCGGCATAGCCCGCAGCCGTTAGCCCTGCATCGAAGATCGGATGCCCCGCCCTTGCGACACCGACGAACCGGTCCTCGAAAAGGCTCTGGCAACGCAGCTCCCCGCCGTCGCGCGGCAGGACACCGATATCCAAATCGATTGCCGCGTCCCGCAAAGCCTGAACGTCCTTGTCCGATCGCGGCGCAAAACGAAGCCTTATCCCCGGTGCGGCGTTGGTCACGGCGGCGCTGAGATCGGCGGCGTAGAGAAGCACGAAGGCCTCATTGGCACGGATGGTGAAGTCGCGCCGCACTTCCCGGATTTCCACGGTCGATGGCGGACTCAGCACCGCTTTCACGGCGTCCTTCAACACCTGCACCTCTTCGGCAATCGCCAGGGCATGCGGTGTGGCGACCATGCCGCGCCCGGCCGGCACCAGGATCGGATCCCCGAGTGCCGCCCGCAAGCGCGACAGCGTCCGGCTCATGGCCGATGTGCTGAGGCCAAGCCGGCGAGCGGCGGCCGATACGCTCTGCTCGCGCAGCAACGCATCCAGCGCCACCAGAAGATTGAAATCGAGATCGGACATGGCGCTATTCTATCAGGCATGGCGCTGTATGCAACGGTCAATTGCTTCAGTTGCGTCTGGCGCAGGAGATCGACGAGGGCTAATGAATCGGCCATCCCATAAGCATCCCGGAGTTTCCATGTCCCTCACCTGCACCCCCCCGATCTCTCAAGATGGCCTGGCGTCACCCCGACGGTACCTGGCTGTCGCCCTCCTGCTTCTGGCAATTGTTCTCGTCGTTCTGGATGGGGCGATCGCCAATGTCGCCTTGCCTTCGATCGCGCTTTCGCTGCACGCGCAAGCGGATAGCACCGTATGGGTCGTCTCCGCCTATCAGCTGGCCGTGCTCGTCGCCATTCTTCCCTGCGGGGCGCTCGGCGAGATCTACGGCGCGCGCAGGGTCTTCCTGATCGGCGTCGCGCTGTTTACCGCGGCGTCAGCAGCCTGCGCCTTGGCGAGCGATCTGCCCGTGCTGATCCTTGCTCGTTTCGCGCAGGGCCTTGGCGCGGGCGCGATCATGGCCCTCGCGATGATGAACCTGCGCCAGGCCCTGCCGCAGCACATGCTGGGTCCGATCATCGGCGTCAATGCCATGATCATCGCCATTTCCTCCGCGGCGGGCCCGGGCCTTGCCGGCGCCATCCTTTCCGTTACGAGCTGGCCCTGGCTGTTTGCGGTCAACATACCGCTAGGCATGATCGTTCTCTTCGGCGGCGGCCTGCTGGGGCAGGTCGAAGGCGCGAAGCGGAAGCTGAATGCGAAGGTGTTGCTGGCCAATACAGCGATGTTCATCCTGTTCTTTTCAGGCGCCGATCGGATTGCGACCGCGCCGGTCAGCGGCGCCGCCCTCATCGTGGCGTCGCTCGCCTGCCTGTTCAGCCTGCTGCGCCTCGAACGGAACAGTGACGTCCCGCTCATTCCGACCGATCTCCTGGCCGCACCGGCATTCCGCGTATCGGTCATTGCCTCGATTTTCTGCTTCTGCGGTCAGATGCTGGGCACCATCGCGCTCCCTTTCTACCTGCAGCACAGGCTGCACATGACGCCGGTTCTGGCCGGTCTCTACATGATGGCCTGGCCGGCCGCGACTGCGATCATTGCGCCCATCTCGGGACGCCTGGCAAACCGCGTCAAGACGGCATGGCTTTGCGCCATCGGCGGGGCGCTGTTGGCGCTTGGTCTGCTGGTGGCGGGCCTGACGCCGCCCGATCCGCGCGGCATCGCCTTTGTCGTCGGCACCGTGGTCGCCGGCCTCGGTTTCGGACTGTTCCAGACGCCGAACAACCGCATTCTCCTTCTTTCGGCACCGAAAGCCAGAAGCGGTGCGGCCGGCGCCATGCAGGGCACCGCGCGGCTTCTCGGCCAAACCCTGGGCGGGATCTCCATGTCAATCCTATTTGCAACATTGGCGCTGTCGACGGCACTCGACTTTGCGGTCGTCATATCGGGCGGCTGCGCAGCCGCAGCCAGTTTGGTCAGCCTGAGCCGGGCGCGCTACGAAGTGGCGGGACAGCCCGGAGCGTCCTGAACGAGCTTCTGGTCATCCGGGTGGAAGCGGCTTTACGGAGCCGGTCGCCTGCCGCATCCCAGCCATGCTTGAGATCAGGTTGAGCTTTGGCCGGCCATCGTGTAAAGCCGCAGCATCCCCGGACAAGACAAGATTTCCAGCAAGGCGTGAACAATGGACGGCTTCGACCTCATCATCTTCGATTGCGACGGCGTTCTCGTCGATTCCGAAATCATCGCGGCCGAAGTTGAATCCGCGCTTTTGACGGAGGCCGGATATCCGATCGGCGTCGAGGAAATGGGCGAGCGTTTCGCCGGCATGACCTGGCACAACATCCTGCTGCAGGTCGAGCGTGAGGCCAGCATCCCGCTTTCGGCCTCTCTGCTCGACAAGTCCGAGAAGCTGCTCGACATCAGGCTGGCCAATGACGTCAAGGCGATCCCAGGCGTCGAATTCGCCGTCTCCAGGCTGCCGATGAAGCGCTGCATCTGCTCGAATTCGAGCATGAAGCGGCTCGACATGATGCTGGGCAAGGTCGGCCTGATGCCGCTCTTCGCGCCGAACATCTTCTCCGCCAAGGATCTCGGCGCCGACCGCGTCAAGCCGGAGCCGGATATCTTCCTGCACGGCGCAAGCCGCATGGGCGTCACTCCCGACAAGACGGTCGTGGTCGAGGATTCCGTTCACGGCGTACATGCGGCGCGCGCCGCCGGCATGCGCGTCATCGGCTTTACCGGCGCCTCGCACAGCTACCCCGCCCATGCCGATAAACTGACCGATGCCGGCGCCGAGACGGTGATCTCACGCATGAACGACCTGCCGGGCGTCGTTGCCGCGCTGGCCGCCTGGGAAGGCGTGCTTTAAGGCCTCGGCCATTTGCTCGGCTGCTGGGCCCGATGCGGTCGCGGCACACCCCTCCTCCACGCCGACGGGCGTATGCCTCCCGGCAACGCCTCTCCTCCGTCCCACGGCTTGACCCTGGGATCCATGCGGCGGGCACGCCGTCAGGAGCGATGGAGTGCAGCTGCAGGGAATTATTGAGGCCGCGTGCTTGGTTGTGGATCCCAGGGTCAAGCCCTGGGATGACGGAGTGTGGGGTTGGCGTTCTCGCCAAACGCATCGGCGGCGCAGCTTGTGAGACGTCGCTATTGCCGAGGTTTGTGAAGGACGCTCCTGCCAAACGTACCGCCGAAGCAGCTTGTGACACGTCGCTTTCGCCGAAGCTTGTGGGCGCCGGATCTGGCGTCGCTTCATCGCCGTAGCTGTGCCGATGAGCCCAGACACCACCTCTGATGCGCCGGCGGACTAATGCATCCGGCACCACCTCTCTCCACGCCGCGGAGTTATCGATCGCGGCACCACCTCTCCTCCGTCATCCCAGGGCTTGACCCTGGGATCCATGCGGCGGGCACGGCGTGGAAAGGCACGGCATCCAACTGCAGGAAAATCACAGAAGCCTAATGCCGGGTCGTGGATCCCAGGGTCAAGCCAGGTCAAGCCCAGATGACGGAATGTGGGGTTGGCGATGTTGCCAAACGCATCGGCGGCGCAGCTTTTAAGACGTCGCTATTACCGAGGCTTGTGAGGGGCGCTCCTGCCGAAGCTCGTGCGAATGCAAAATCTAGCTGCTCTTCTTGCTCTTGACCGGCTGGGTGTCGAAGCCGACGTTGACACGCACCAGGGCGCCGGCGCCGACGGGCATCTTGATGCCTTCCTTGCGGAAGATGACCTGCGTGCCCGGCGAGCCCGCCGGGATTTCAGTCGGGAATTTGGTGACCTCGGAGTAGAGCACGTTTTCGCCGTCGAGCACGCTGACGCGAATCGGCAGCGTCACCGGGCCGGGAGCGCCGGCCGGGCCGGTGATCAGGCGCAGCTGGGCGACGACCGTCATCGTCAGATTGGTGTCGTTCAGCATGCATTGGCGGGTGTAATCGCCGAAGGAGGCCTGGACGGCGATCTGCTGCGGATCGTCCTTCTTGCCCTTGGCATAAGTGCGGAAGATCGCATCCTGATCCCGCATGAAGATCTGCGGGCAGGCGCCCTGGACGACCGGGGCAGTCGTGCCCTGCGCGGTCTTGGCCGTGCCGATCGAAGGATTGTTCGAGGAGGGGTTGGCGGGTGCCAGCGGCATGATCTGGGCGTTGCCGTTCGGCTGGGCGGGCGCAGCCTCCGGTTTGCTGTCGCCGCCGATGCCGAGCGAATTGCAGCCGGCGAGCAGGCCGACAAGAGAAGCGGAGACGATGAGACGCGAGACCTTGCCGAGCACGATATTCCACCCCTTGCACAAGCGTTTCTTGGCGGCCCCATGTCTTTTGCGTGAGGCCTTTCACGACGGTTTGCGATGGTCTATATCAGCGGCTCAAATAAAAATCGATTGGGTACGCGCCGTTTTGATGCACTTTTCGCCGCCGGATGCGGGCAACTTCAACAAGATAACGGCGATCGTATGTCCGCAGGGCCACGCCTTCTCGGTTTCCGGCAAGGCAAGCCCATGGCCGCGCCCGGCCCGATGTCTTTCAGCGATAGATCAAGGATGATGAACGTGGACTATATCTCGACCCGCGGCGAGGCCCCTTCCCTCGGCTTTTGCGACGCCCTCTTGACCGGGCTGGCGCGCGACGGCGGGCTCTACGTTCCCCGTGAATGGCCGCACTTCTCCAAGAAGGAGATCCGTGCGCTCAGGGGCAAGACCTATCAGGAGATCGCCTTCACCATTCTCTCGCCCTTCACCAATGGCGAGATCCCCGAGGCGACCTTCCGGGCAATGATCGACGAGGCCTACGGCACCTTCCGCCATCCGGCGATCGCTCCGCTCATCCAGACCGGGCCGAACAGCTTCGTCATGGAACTGTTCCACGGTACGACGCTCGCCTTCAAGGACGTGGCGATGCAGCTGCTGGCGCGGCTGATGGATTATGCGCTGGAAAAGCGCGGCGAGCGGGCGACGATCGTCGGCGCCACCTCGGGCGATACCGGCGGGGCGGCGATCGATGCCTTCGCCGGGCGCGAGCGCACCGATATCTTCATCCTCTTCCCGCACGGCAAGGTCTCGCCGGTGCAGCAGCGGCAGATGACGACCTCAACCTCTTCCAACGTGCATGCGCTCGCCGTCGAGGGCAATTTCGACGATTGCCAGAACCTGGTGAAGGCGATGTTCAACGATGCGGCCTTCCGCGACAAGGTCCGTCTCTCCGGCGTCAACTCGATCAACTGGGCCCGGATCATGGCCCAGATCGTCTATTATTTTACGACGGCGGTGGCGCTCGGCGGGCCGGACCGGAAGATCTCGTTCACGGTGCCCACCGGCAATTTCGGCGATATTTTCGCCGGCTACTGCGCCAAGCGCATGGGCCTGCCGATCGACCGGCTTGTCATCGCCACCAATGAAAACGACATCCTGACGCGGACGCTGAAGACCGGCCGCTACGATATGAAGGCGGTCAAGGCGACAAGCTCGCCGTCGATGGATATCCAGATCTCGTCGAACTTCGAGCGGCTGCTGTTCGAAGCCTATGGGCGCGATGCCTCGAAGGTACGCGCGGCGATGGAAAGCCTGAAACAATCCAACGGCTTCGAGATCGGCGGCCAAGCGCTGAAGGCGATTCGCCGCGACTTCCGGGCCGGGCGCGCGAGCGAGCGGCAGGTGGCCGAGACGATCCGCAAGACCCATGCCGAGACCGGCTACCTGCTCGATCCGCATTCGGCGATCGGCGTCTTCGTGGCAAAGAAGAAAGAGAAGCCGAATACGCCGATGGTGACGCTTGCGACCGCGCATCCGGCGAAATTCCCGGTTGCCGTAAAATCGGCCAGCGGTATTGACCCGGCGCTTCCGACGTGGCTTGCTGGTCTGATGCAAAGGGAGGAGCGTTTCCAGATCATCAAACCGGAGCTGAAAGCCGTTGAGACCTTCATCGGCAAACACGCCCGCAGCGAGACGACGGCAGGCGCAGAAAGATAGCCAATGACAGTTGAGTGCACCCGGCTCAAATCCGGGCTGACAGTAGTCACAGAAACCATGCCGCACCTGGAAAGCGTTGCGCTCGGAGTCTGGATCAAATCGGGATCGCGCAACGAGACGGAAGATGAGCACGGCATCGCCCACCTGCTCGAACACATGGCCTTCAAGGGCACGGCGCGCCGCTCGGCCCGCCAGATTGCCGAGGAGATCGAGGATGTCGGCGGCGAGGTCAATGCCGCCACCTCGACCGAAACGACCTCCTATTATGCCCGGGTGCTCAAGGACCACGTGCCGCTCGCCGTCGACATTCTCGCCGACATCCTGACGGAATCGGCCTTCGAGGAGGAGGAGCTGGAGCGTGAGAAGCAGGTGATCCTGCAGGAGATCAACGCTGCCAACGACACGCCCGACGACGTCGTGTTCGACCGCTTCTCCGAGGCCGCCTATCGCGACCAGACGCTCGGGCGCGCGATCCTCGGCACGCCGCAGACCGTCGTCTCCTTCACGCCGCAGCAGATCCGCACCTATCTCGGCCGCAACTACACGACCGACCGCATGTTCGTGGTGGCGACCGGCGCCGTCGATCATCAGGAATTCCTGCGCATGGTCGAGGATCGCTTCGCGAGCCTGCCGACCGCGCCATCCGCGCCGCCGGTCATGGAAGCGGCGCGTTATATCGGCGGCAGCGTGCGCGAACCGCGCGACCTGATGGATGCGCAGATCCTGCTCGGCTTCGAGGGCAAGCCTTACCACGCCCGCGATTTTTACTGCTCGCAGATTCTGGCCAATATCCTCGGCGGCGGCATGTCCTCGCGGCTGTTCCAGGAGGTGCGCGAATTCCGCGGCCTCTGTTATTCCGTCTATGCCTTCCACTGGGGTTTTTCCGACACCGGCATCTTCGGCATTCATGCCGCGACCGGCGGCGAGAACCTGCCGGAGCTGGTGCCCGTCCTTATCGACGAGCTGCACAAGTCGGCCAATCAGATCCACCAGAAGGAAATCGAGCGCGCCCGCGCCCAGATCCGCGCCCAGCTGCTGATGGGCCAGGAGAGCCCGGCCGCCCGCGCCGGCCAGGTCGCCAGGCAGATGATGCTCTACGGCCGGCCGATCTCCAATCCGGAGATGATGGAACGGCTGGAAGGCATCACCATCGAGCGGCTGACCGACCTCGCCGGCCGGCTGTTCTACGACACGGTGCCGACGCTTTCGGCGATCGGGCCGCTCGAGCAGCTCGCGCCGATGGAAGACATCGTTGCCTCGCTTTCGGTCCCGGCGCCGAAGACGATGCAGGCCAGTTGAGCCGACGTCCGTCTGCCGGGAGTGATCGATGCCAAAATCGGTGTTTCGGTTTCTGTCGCGGCAGCCGGATGCGGTTGAGCTGGAGAATGACAAATATCTCCTGCGGCTGCCGCGCTATCAGGATTTCAACCAGTGGCACCGGCTGCGCGCCGAAAGCCGCAAGTTCCTGGAACCCTGGGAACCGACCTGGCGGCGCGACGAGCTGACGGAAGGCGCCTACCGCGCCCGCGTCATCCGCGGCAAGCAGGAATATGCCTCCGGCCAGGCGATCCCGCTGTTCATCTTCCTCAAGGAAAACAGGACACTCGTCGGCGGCATCACCATCGGCTATATCAGGCGGGGGGCGGCACAAAGCTGCATGATCGGCTACTGGATGGGCGAACGCCATGCCGGCCAGGGGCATATGTACGCTGCCCTTCAGTTGGTTATTCCTTACATCTTCTCCGGGCTTGAGTTGCACCGTATTGAAGCAGCCTGTATTCCAGATAACGCGCGCAGCATGCGCCTGCTTGAAAAGGCCGGGTTTCAGCGGGAAGGTTATCTGCGCGGATATTTGAAGATCAACGGTCAGTGGCACGACCACGTGATGTTTTCACGGCTCGCCACGGATACCGGATAAAGGCAGGAAAACCGACAGCCGATGACCAGAAACAGCATGCTGCCCAAGTCACCGTCCGGACGAGTGATCGCGGTGATCGCAGCCCTTTTCCTGGCGGTCTTCGCCCTTTCGGCGGGCGTTGCGCAGGCGGCCGAACCGGTGAAGATTTCCCGCGACGATACCGCGCTCGACCTGACGGCGACGACCGAGATCTACGCCAACCAGGGCGAGGCCTTCCAGGTGTCCACGGCCGCCGGCGCCGACGGCATCCGCCGGCGCATCGAGGTCCGGGCGAGTTCGGAGAACCATCAGGGCGACTGGGCGGTGTTTGCGCTCGCCAACGTCTCGGAGGAACAGCTGGAGCGCGTCATCGTCGCGCCGCACTTCCGCCTGGTCAATTCCAAGCTGTTCTGGCCGGATCTCGGTTCGCAGCGCATTATCGCCATTACCCCGAGCGAAGGCTTTGCGCTCGATCGCCAGCCCAGCGACGAGGCCGACGTCTTCCGCATCACGCTCAATCCGGGCGCCGTCATCACCTTCGTCGCCGAACTGTCGACGCCGCAACTGCCGCAGATCTATCTCTGGGAACCGAACGCCTACAAGGATACGATCAACGCCTTCACGCTCTATCGCGGCATCGTGCTCGGCATTGCCGGCCTGCTCGCCGTGTTCCTGACCATCCTCTTCGTCGTCAAGGGCACCTCGATGCTGCCGGCAACGGCGGCGCTCGCCTGGGCAGTGCTCGGCTATATCTGCGTCGACTTCGGTTTCCTCGGAAAGCTCATCAGCGTCGCGTCGGCGGACCAGCGAATATGGCGCGCCTGCGCCGAAGTGGCGCTCGCCTCCAGTTTCGTCATCTTCCTCTTCACCTATCTGAACCTCAATCGCTGGCACGCCCATCTCGGCTACGCCACGCTCGCCTGGGTGCTCGGCCTTGCCTTGCTGTTCGGCGTGGCGATCTACGATCCGTCGATCGCCGCCGGAATCGCCCGACTGTCCTTTGCGCTGACGGCGGCGACCGGCCTGCTGCTCATCATTTATCTCGGCTTCAATCGCTATGATCGCGCCATTCTGCTGGTGCCGGCCTGGGCGCTGACACTCGTCTGGCTGTTCGGGGCGTGGCTGACCGTGACCGGACGGCTGGACAACGACATCATCCAGCCGGCGCTCGGCGGCGGCCTGGTGCTGATCGTGCTCCTGATCGGCTTCACCGTCATGCAGCACGCCTTTGCCGGCGGCGCCTTTCAGCAGGGACTGTTTTCCGATCTCGAGCGGCAATCGCTGGCCCTGACCGGCTCCGGCGACATGGTGTGGGATTGGGACGTGGCGCGCGATCGCGTCGTCACCATTCCCGACGTCTCGGTCAAGCTCGGCCTCTCCCCCGGCACCATGCATGGGGCGGCGCGCAACTGGCTGCCGCGGCTGCATCCCGACGACCGCGACCGCTTCCGCGCCACGCTCGACGTGCTGCTCGAACACCGGCGCGGCCGGCTGAACCACGAATTCCGCATCCGCGCCGAGGACGGGCATTTCCATTGGCTCTTGATCCGCGCCCGGCCGGTGCTCGGCTCCAATGGCGAGATCATCCGCTGCGTCGGCACGATTGTCGACGTCACCGAGCAGAAGAACTCCGTCGAGCGGCTGCTGCATGATGCGCTGCACGACAATCTGACTGGCCTGCCGAACCGGCAGGTCTTCCTCGACCGGCTGCAGTCGGTGCTGGCGCTGGCGCCGGGCGGCGAGACGCTGCGCCCGACTGTGATGGTGATCGATATCGACCGCTACAAGCTGGTCAATGATTCCCTCGGCGTTGCAGCCGGCGACAACATCCTGATTGCGCTGACGCGGCGCCTGCGGCGTCTGATGAAGCCGCAGGACACGCTGGCGCGGCTTGCCGGAGACCAGTTCGGCCTCATCCTGGTCTCCGAGCACGATCCGGCCAAGGTCGCCGATTTCGCCGATGCTGTGAGCAAGGCGATCATGGTGCCGATCAATTTCGCCAATCGTGAGATCATCCTGACCGCCTCGATCGGGCTCGCCTCCTGGGTGGACCGGCAGGAGAGCGCCAGCGGCCTGCTCAGTGATGCGGAGCTTGCGATGTATCGGGCAAAACGGGCCGGCGGCAACCGCGTCGAGCCGTTCCAGCCGGCTTTCCGCGACTTCGGCACCGACCGGCTGCAGCTCGAAACCGATCTGCGCCGCGCCATCGAGCGCAGGGAATTGTCGATGGTCTACCAGCCGATCGCCCGGCTTGAAGATGTCGAGGTCGCCGGCTTCGAGGCGCTGATGCGCTGGGAGCATCCGAAACGCGGCAATATCCCGCCGTCGGAATTCATTCCGCTTGCCGAGGCGTCCGACATCATCGGGGCGCTCGGCATGTTCGCGCTCGAACAGGCGACCAATGACCTGATGAGCTGGCAGAACCAGACCGGCGAACTGCCAATCTTCGTGTCGATCAACCTGTCGAGTGTGCAGCTGCTCAACAACGAGCTTTATGACGATGTGCGCTCGGTTCTCGCCAAGACGCATTGCACGCCCTCGCGGCTCAAGCTGGAACTGACGGAATCCATGGTGATGGAAAATCCGGAACAGGCCCGCCTCGTTCTGCAGAAGCTCAAGGAAGCCGGCATCGGGCTGGCGCTCGATGATTTCGGCACCGGCTATTCGTCGCTTGCCTATCTCACCCGCTTCCCCTTCGATACGATCAAGCTCGACAAGGCGCTGGTGCGCGACAGCAGCGACAAGAAGGCAACCGTGCTCCGATCGGTGATATCGATGGCGGCCGAGCTCGAGATGAAGGTGGTGGCCGAGGGAATCGAATCCAACGAGGATGCGATCGAGCTTGCCAAAATGGGCTGCAGCTACGGGCAGAGCTATCTCTTCGGCCCGCCGATGCCGTCGGACTCGGTGCTGCGGCTGCTTCGCGATCGGTTTCCGCTGACAAAACGGGCGTGATCACCGGCAATGATCTCCCTAGAAATGGCGATTGACCGGCGGCCGGCAATATGCGCCACTCGCTTATCATATAAGGAATTTGCGATGCTCAAACTTCTGCTCGCCCTGTCGATCGGCGTCTTTTTCGTTTCGCCGCTTCAGGCCGGTGACGTCCATCCCGTCATGAAAGCCTGCGTGCCTGGGGTGAAGCATTGTGAACGATGGACCCAGGAATTCCAGACGGCGCTGGCGCTGGCACAGAAGGGCGATCATGCCGCACAGCAGACCGTGGCCTTCTGCCTGTCTTCCGGATGCCATGGCGCGGTGGTCGTCGACAAGGTCGCCTCCTGCAGCTGGCATCTCGTCATCACCAATTCAGGTGCGGCCACCGTGCTCGACCGGTCCAACCTCAGGAACACCTGCCGGCCGATGACGCCGGCTCAGAAGGACGAAGCCCGTGCTCACGCCGGCGAGCTCGTCCGCAAGATCTATAATCGTGACATGGCGGCGACCGACCAGATGTAGGCCCGGCCTCCTGCGGCGCTCGGCCGACGACACGTTAAAATAAATCTCATTGCCCTTGCGGCTTTGGCCGCTATTCTCCTCTCAAGAAAATCGGGAGGACCATAATGATCCTGCATTGCGTGTTCCTGCGGCTGAAGACGGCGCTGACGATGGACGACAAGCAATCGCTGTTCGACGCGATCGTCGCGCTAAAACAGGTCATCACGGGCATATTGGATATCAAATACGGGCCGAATGTTTCGCCAGAAGGCCTGCATGCCGGCTTCGTCGACGGTTTTGCCGTAACCTTCGAAAGCGCCGAAGCCCGGGACGCCTATCTCGTCCATCCCGAACATGTGGCGGTCGGCGAGCGTATCGTCTCCTCGACGGACGGCGGCCTTGCCGGCATCCTGGTCTTCGACCTCAATCTCTAGCGTAGGAAGCGCGCCGCTTGATTCAAAGCTCCATGCGACGCCCTTTCAGAGCGGCCAGCCTTTAGCTCGACTTCGCCATAGCGGCGGCGAGTTGATCGACATTGTAGCGGAACATCTTCTCATAGGTCGGCGCCGGACCCTTGGCGTCGGAGAGCGATTCGACATAGAGCTCGCCGCCGGGCTCGGCGCCGGTGGCCCTGGCGACCTGCTTGACGAGGCGCGGATCGTTGGAATTCTCGAAGAAATAGGCCTTCACATGCTCGCTCTTGATCTGGTCGATCAGCTTGGCGACATCGGCGGCCGAGGCTTCGCTTTCGGTGGAAAGACCGAGCGGCGCGAGGAAGCTGATCTTATATTCGCGGCCGAAATAGCCGAAAGCGTCGTGGCTGGTCAGCACCTTGCGGCGATCGTCGGCGATCCCATCGAATTTCGCATGGGCATAGGCGTTCAGTTCATCCAGCTTCTGCGTGTACTTCTCGGCATTGGCCTTGAAGGCTGCGGCATCGGCCGGATCGGCCGCCGACAGCGCCTTCTCGATATTGGCGACCCAGACCTTGACGTTGACGGGGCTGTTCCAGACATGCGGGTCGGTGATCTCAGCACCGTCCTCCTCCATCGTGCGGGTGGCAATGCCTTCGGACACCATGACCGGCTTGCCCTTGTAGCCTGAGGCGGTGATCAGCCTGTCCATCCAGCCTTCCAGCCCTTCGCCGCTGACAAAGGTGACTTGCGCCGCCTTCAAATTCTTCGCATCGGCGGGCGACGGTTCGAATTCATGGGGGTCGCCGTTCGCTCCGACCAGGCTCGTCACATGCACATGGTCGCCGCCGACCTGTTTGACGACATCGGCAAGCACGGTGAAGGACGCAACCACCTTCAGCGTTTCGGCGGAAGCCGGCGCGGCCGAGAGCGCCATCAGCGCGGGAAGTGCGGCGGCAAGAAGCAGTCTGCGCGGGTTCATCGAAGTCTCCTTGAGATCAGCCCTTCAGATGCGGGCGGGGAAAGAAGCGCCGGGCGAGGCCAGAGGGCGCGAAAAGGATCGAAAATGTGTAGATCGCCGCCGCCGTCATGATGATCGTCGGGCCGGAGGCAAGCTCGAGATGGTAGGAGGCGATCAGGCCGAGATAGCCGGAGGCGGCGGCGCTCGCGGTCGCGATCAACATCATCATGGGCAGGCTGCGCGACCAGAGCTGGGCGACGGCCGCCGGCAGCATCATCAGGCCGACCGCCATCAGCGTGCCGAGCGCCTGGAAACTGGCGACGAGGTTCAGCACCACGAGCAGCAGGAAGAGGACATGATAGACCGGGCCGCGGCCGCCGACGGCGCGCAGGAAACCCGGATCGAAGCATTCGGCCACCAGCGGCCGGTAGATGGCCGCGAGGACGACCAGCGTCAGCGAGGTGATCGCGCCGATCTGATAAAGCGCCGGCGCATCGATTGCCAGGATGGTGCCGAAGAGCACGTGCAGCAAATCGATGTTCGAACCTCGTAGCGAGACGATCAGCACGCCGAGCGCCAGCGACGCAAGGTAGAAGCTGGCAAAACTCGCATCCTCCCGCAGCACGGTCATGCGGCTGACGGCGCCCGACAGCAGCGCCACCGACAGGCCGGCGACAAGGCCGCCGAGGCCCATCGCCGTCAGCGACAGCGAGCCGGCGACGAGATAACCGATCGCCGCCCCCGGCAGCACGGCATGGCTCATGGCGTCGCCCATCAGGCTCATGCGCCGCAGCATCAGGAAGACGCCGATCGGCCCGGAGCCGAGCCCGAGGCACAGGCAGGCGACAAGGGCGCGGCGCATGAAACCGAAATCGGCAAAGGGCGCGAGGAAGAGATCATAGGCCGTCATGCCGCCGGCGCCTCTTGGGATTCGCAGGCCGCGGCATCCTCGTCCCAGCGCTCGGCCATGGCGCGCGCCTTCATCAGATTGGCGGAGGACATGACCTCGGCGGTCAGGCCCCATCCGACAAGCTCGCGGGCCAGCAGCAAGGTTTGCGGGAAATGCGCGCGGACGAGCTCGAAATCGTGCAGCACGGCAATGACGGTGCGGCCCTCGCCGTGCCAGCGGATGACGAGTTCGATGAGGTCCCGGGTCGTGCGGGCATCGATTGCGGTAAAAGGTTCGTCGAGCAGGATGACGCCGGCATCCTGCAGCAGCAGCCGGGCGAAGAGCACGCGCTGGAACTGGCCGGCCGAAAGCGATCCGACATGGCGCCGGCCGAAGCCCTCGAGCCCGACGTCGGCAAGCGCCTCGCCTGCTCTCTTCAGGTCGACTGGCGCGACACGGCCGAAGGCTCCCCTCGTCTTCCAGACGCCGAGCATGACGGTATCGATGACCGAGATCGGAAAGCGGCGATCGATCTCGGCCGCCTGCGGGAGATAGCCGATTTCCGCCCGCCCCAGCCGGTGTTCGACCCTGCCCTCGGCCGGACGAAGCTCACCGATGATCGCCTTCAGCAGCGTCGACTTGCCCGCCCCATTCGGCCCGGCAATCGCCGTCAGGCTGCCCGGAGCAAAGGCGCCGGAGACATGATGGACGGCGGGATGCCTATCATAGGCGACGGTGAGATCGTCGAGACGGATCAACGGCGTCATGGCAGCAGAACCGCCCAATGGATGGCGAGCCAGAGGACGGCAATGACCAGGGTGATGCCGACTACCCTCGATAGGGCCGATTGTCCCATGAGGCTGATGGGGAGGCGATCGGGGTTTCGCGGCATGGCTCGTCCTACAATGTAATAACATTACGGTTATGTTATAACGATTGCGGCAGGATTGAGGCGGAGTTTAAAGCTGCTCACACAATTGAAAAAGGCGACCGAACGGCCGCCCTTCATGTGTCGCGATGTCTGTGTAATCTTTAGACGATGGCAGCGCTCGAGTCCGCGGCACGCCCCTCATCCGCCTGCCGGCACCTTCTCCCCGCTTGCGGGGCGAAGGGGATATGCCGCACCTCTCCATTCCCCACCAACCTCTCGCAGGGCACGTCCCCTCTCCCCGTTTTTACGGGGAGAGGGTTAGGGTGAGGGGCAGATCTTGTAGCGACATCAGCAGGTTAGGTGACGGGTTTTCGATCGCTCAGAGCTGTTCCAGCATCGCGGCAGCACCCGAGACGGTGGCCTGGCCGGGGCTTTCCTCGACGTTCAAGGCTTTCACCACGCCGTCTTCGACCAGCATCGAATAGCGCTTGGAGCGCAGCCCGAGGCCGCCGGCGGAGAGGTCGGCGTCGAGGCCGACGGCCTTGGTGAAGGCGGCGTCCCAATCGGCGAGGAAGTGGATCTTGCCGAGGCCGCCGGAGGATTGCGCCCAGGCGCCCATCACATGCCAGTCGTTGACGGCGAGAACGGCGATGTCGTCGACGCCCTTGCCGAGGATGGTATCGCGGTTTTCGAGATAGCCCGGCAGGTGGTTCAGCGAGCAGGTGGGCGTGAAGGCGCCCGGCACGGCAAAGAGCACGACGCGCTTGCCGGCGAAGAGCTGCTCGGTGGTGATTTCGACCGGGCCGTCGGCGGTCTTTTCCTTGAAGGTGGCGGCAGGAAGCTTGTCGCCGATCGCGATGGTCATGGTTTTCTCCTCGGGTTCTGTGGGTTCGGGCTCTGCGGCGGGCGCCGCCGGGGATGGGGCGACTATAAGTGCCGATCAGTCAAAGGCAAGCGTGGTCTCCATCGCCCTGTCGCCATTGATGACGAGCACGTCCCAGCGCTTGCCTGAAATATCGTAATCCTTGGGCAGCCTGCCGATCATCATATCAGTCTTGAAGATGGCGCCATCGCGTTTGCCGCCGCTCTGCTTGGTGAAGGCATAACCGCTCGGACCGGTGACGATGATATCGGGGGCGCCCTTCCCGTCACCCGGCAAAGCGAGCGTCAGCGACAACGTCTTCCTGTCAGGTGAGATCGCATGCGCCGTCACCTTGAAATCGTCCGAAGGCGGCTTCGGCAGCGTCGCATCAGCGGCCGCAAGGATCGCCTCTTCCTGCGGATGCGACTGCATGGCACGGCCGAGCTTCAGGCTTAAATTCGCCTGGAAGGGAATGCAGATATCCTTGCAGATGCCGATGAAGACGGCGGCGTCGATCTTCACCTCGCCTTTGCCGGCCGCCCTCATGGACAGCGGCAGCGTCACCGGCGCGTCATAGGCGATATCCTCGATCTCGCCATTGAAAAAATGCTTCGGCACGGGATAGCCAATGGCGTCGAGCGTGACGCCGGTCGCCGGCGCTATGGTGACCTGAGGCGGAATGCCGCTGTTGCCGGGTTCGCGCCAGTAGGTGATCCAGCCGGGTTTCGGCTCGATCTGCAGGCCGGCGCGAATTTTGCCGCCGGCATCCGGCGCCAACGCCACGAGGCGCATGCGGCCGCCCTCGGCCTTGGCCCAGGCGCTCATTTCCGCATGGGCCTGGCAAAGGGGCATAAGAACAGCGGTCCCTGAGACGGCCGCAATTAAAAACCTACGCGGGACCAAGCTAATAATCATCATGGAACAACGGTTTACCGAAAGTGCTCTCCGGCCGCCAGAAGCCGCGCCCATTTAAATCTTCATTTTCGGTTGATTGATTTGTGACATTGGCCCATCTTTCTCTTGTCGGGGCCTTGGTGCGGTCTGGCAGCAGGAGGAATGATGTCCTTATCGACGCTGAAGAACAGACGGGAACGCGGCTTCTTCGATGGCCAGTTCCTCATCGCCATGCCAGGCATGGAAGACCGCAATTTTGCGCGCACGGTGATTTACATCTGCGCGCATTCGGATGCCGGCGCCATGGGCTTCGTCATCAACCGACCGCAGAGCCTCACCTTCACCGACGTGCTCCTGCATCTCGACATGATCAAGCAGGAAGAACCGATCGTGCTGCCGCAGCGGGCGCGCGATTTCCCAATCCAGACGGGCGGCCCGGTGGAGAGCGGCCGCGGTTTCGTGCTGCATTCGGACGATTATGCCAGCGACTCCTCGATCCCGGTCAGCGACGACATCTGCCTGACGGCGACCCTCGATATCGTGCGCGCCATCTCCAAGGGCGCCGGGCCGAAGCGCGCGACCATGCTGCTCGGCTATTCCTCCTGGGCGGCCGGCCAGCTCGAAAACGAGGTCGCCAACAATGGCTGGCTCACCTGCCCGGCCAATGAGGAACTGATCTTTGACCGCAACCTCGACGACAAGTACGAGCGGGCGCTTGCCGGCATGGGCATCAACGCCGCCATGCTATCGGCCGAGGCCGGCCACGCCTGACGGTCGCGGCTCCCTGGCGGTCGCGGGAACGAATAGCCGCCAGTGACGTTCCCTTTCCGCGCGGACGACAGGTCCGACGCCGAAGCATGGAGACATCACAGATGGGTAGCACCAGCGACAAGATTTCAGGCAAGGCAAACGAAATTGCCGGCAAGACCAAGCAGGCCGCCGGCAAGGCCACGGGCAATCGCGACATGCAGGCCGAGGGCGACGTCCAGGAAGCCAAAGGCAAGGGACAGGTCGCAACAGGCAAGGTCAAGGACAAGCTCAAAGGCGCCGTCGACCGGCTCTGAACCACCAGCTCAGCCCGGATGAACCATGCCTGCCGCGCACGCGCGCGGCGGGCATTTTTCATCCGCCCCTGCTTTGCAGAGATCAAAACGATGAAACTCTTTGCCTGCGACAATTGCGATCAGGTCGTCCACTTCGATAACCGGCACTGCGTCCGCTGCAATCACCGTCTCGGCTTCCTCCCAGGCGACCTTGCCATGCATGCGCTGGAGCCGCGCGACGAAATGGTCTGGCAGCTCGTTTCCGACCCCGACCGGCACGTGCGCTTCTGCGCCAATGCCGGCCTCGACATTTGCAACTGGCTGGTAGACGTCGAGAGCGACGGTGAATTCTGCACCGCCTGCCGCCATAACCGCCTGGTTCCGAATACCGACACCCAGGACGGCATCGATCGCTGGCGGCGCATCGGTCAGGCGCAGCGTCATCTGTTCTATTCACTCTTGCGCTGGAAGCTGCCGCATCCCGATCGCGGCCAAGATCCGCAAGGCGGCCTGGTCTTCGATTTCCTCGAAGATTCACTGCAGGGCAACGGCAATGTCGTGCCCGCCATGACCGGTCATGAGGAAGGCCTGATCACCATCCGCGCCGCCGAAGCCGACGACGCGACGCGCGAACAGGCGCGCAGCTCGATGAACGAGCCCTACCGCACGCTGCTTGGCCATTTCCGCCACGAGGCCGGCCATTTCATCTGGAACAAGCTGGTGCGCGACCAGAACGGCCTCGACGATTTCCGCGCCGTCTTCGGCGACGAGCGGCAGGATTATGCGGCCGCGCTGCAAAACCACTATGCCAACGGCCCGCCTTTGGGATGGCAGGATAATTTCATCAGCGCCTATGCTTCGTCGCACCCCTGGGAGGATTTCGCCGAATGTTTCGCGCATTACCTCCATATAGTCGACACGCTGGAGACGGCCCGCGCCTTCGGCATCGCCATCGATCCGCGCGGCCACGAGGAAATCGCCGGCGAGGTCGATTTTCTTCCCTATAGGGCAAAGAGCGCCGAGCAGCTCGTCAGCGCCTGGGTGCCGCTCAGCATCGCGATCAACGCCATCCAGCGCAGCATGGGTCAGCCGGATTCCTACCCCTTCGTGCTCTCTTCGCCTGTTGTGGCCAAGCTCGAATATCTGCATCGGCTGATCCAGGGGGCAGCGGTGCGGCAGCCGTGAGAGGCAAAGCCTCTCCCCGAGCTCGTCACCGAAATGAGAGAGCAGGAGGCAACCACCAGTGCAGGGGAACGCCAGATCGGCACCCTGGTTGTCGTGGCGCCCGCCATATCTCCACCCTCATTCCTGTGCTCGTCACAGGAATGAGGGAGCATGGCGAGATGCCAGCCTCCATTGCGGGCTTTGCTCTGCCCTCGAAAACAGCAAGATCCCACCATGTCCGAGACAGCGGAACTGCGTTCATGGGATGTCACCGCACATTCCGTCGTCCTCGGCCTTGAGCCGAGGATCCATGCCCAATCTGGTGGGTGTCGCGTGGATCTAGGGTCGAGCCCCAGCATGACGGGGATTGGGTTGGACCGACGGGCTCATTCAAGCCGCGAGCGAGATGATAGGAATAGGAGCGAGACGGCAAACCGCGCACCCTTAAAACGAAACCGCCTTGCCCTTCTTGAAAGGCTCCATGCCCTTGCGGGCGAGTTCGTCGGCGCGTTCGTTTTCCGGGTGGCCGGCGTGGCCCTTGACCCAGTGCAGCGTCACCTTGTGGCGGTTGCGGGCTTCCTCAAGCGCCTGCCAGAGCTCGGCATTCTTCACCGGCTTCTTGTCCGATGTCTTCCAGCCGTTTTTCTTCCAGCCGAAGATCCACTTGGAGATGCCGTCCTTGACATAGGCGCTGTCGGTATAGAGGTCGACTTCGCAAGGGCTCTTCAGGGCCTGCAGCGCCGAGATCGCCGCCATTAGTTCCATGCGATTGTTGGTCGTCTCCGCCTCGCCGCCGCAAAGCTCCTTTTCCACCTCGCCGTAGCGCAGCACCGCGCCCCAGCCGCCGGGACCGGGATTGCCGGAGCATGCGCCGTCGGTGAAGATATCGACATGTTTCATAGGCTCAACCCGTATTCGGCGGCCGAACCGATCTGGCGGTGGAAGCGCAGCTTGCGCAGATATTCGAGCGGATCTTTCTTGGTGACCATGGCGCCTTCCGGCGTCATCAGCCAGTCATAGAGCCGCGTCAGGAAGAAGCGCAGCGCCGAGCCGCGCGCGAGCACCGGCAGGGCGGCGATTTCTTCACCGCTCAACGGCCTGACGCTCTGGTAACCCTCGAGCATCGCCATGCCTTTGGTGATGTTGTAGGCGCCGTCCTTCTCGAAGCACCAGGCATTCAGGCAGATCGAGACGTCATAGGCGAGCAGGTCGTTGCAGGCGAAATAGAAATCGATCAGGCCGGAGAGCTCATCACCCAAAAAGAAGACGTTGTCGGGGAAGAGGTCGGCATGGATGACGCCGGACGGCAGGCTCTTCGGCCAGACGGCGGCGAGAGAATCGAGCTCATTGCGGATCTCGCCCTGCAGGCCGGGCTCGACCTCATCGGCACGCGCCTCGGATTTCTCCCAGAGCCCCCGCCAGCCGTCGATCGACAGCGCGTTGGGGCGCTTCAGATCGAAGCCCTCGCCCGCCACATGCATCTCGGCCAGCGCCTTGCCGACCTCGCGGCAATGCTTCGCCTCCGGCTTCCTCAGCCACATCCCTTCGAGGAAGGAAATCAGCGCGGCCGGGCGGCCGGAGAGCGAACCGAGCAGCGCGCCGTCGCGGCGCGGCAGCGGCAGCGGGCAGGAGAGGCCGCGGGCCGAAAGATGCTGCATCAAGCCGAGGAAGAACGGTAGGTCGCGCTTTTCCACGCGCTTCTCATAAAGCGTCAGGATCAGCGGCGCCTTGGAAGTATGCAGCAGGAAGTTGGAGTTTTCGACGCCTTCGGCAATGCCCTTATAGGAGAGCAGCGTGCCTGCATCATATTCCGTCAGGAACCATTTCAGATCGTCTTCGGCGATATCGGTGTAGACTGCCAAGTGAGGTCTCGTCTCTGTATTGTGGATGGTAGATGACCGGGACGCGGGTGGCGGCCTAGCCGTTGACGAAGGCCATGTCGGCCGCCGTCAGCTCGATGCTGCGCAATTCGCGGTTGACCAGGAAGTTTTCGGTTTCCTGCACCGTCTCGGCCAGTTCGACGCGGGCATCGAAGCGGGCGCGGAAGGCTTCGATGATCTCGTTGACGATCACCTCAGGCGCCGAGGCGCCGGCGGAAAGGCTCAGCGTCGAAATCGCGCCGATCTCCTCCCAGTCGAGCTCGGCGGCGCGCTGCACCAGGATCGATTTCTTCGCCCCTGCCCTCAGCGCCACTTCGACGAGGCGCTTGGAATTGGACGAATTCGGCGCACCGACGATGATGAAGAGATCGCAGCCGGGGGCTGCCTGCTTCACCACTTCCTGGCGGTTGGTCGTGGCGTAACAGATCGAGTCCGCCGCCGGCGCAGTCAAATTCGGGAAGCGCTCCTGCAGGCGGGCAATGACGCCGGCCGTATCATCGACTGACAGCGTCGTCTGAGTGACATAGCCGAGGTTGTCGGGATCGGCGGGGGCGTAGGCGTCGGCATCCTCGATGGTCTCGATCAGCGAAACCGCGCCTTCCGGCAACTGCCCCATCGTGCCGATCACTTCGGGGTGGCCGGCGTGGCCGATGAGGACGACATGGCGGCCAAGGCGATTGTGGCGCATCGCCTGCTTGTGGACCTTGGAAACCAGCGGACAGGTGGCGTCGAGATAGAAGAGATTGCGGCTCACCGCATCCTCCGGAACCGATTTCGGCACTCCATGGGCGGAGAAGACCACCGGCTGGGTGCGATGCTCGGCCGGGATCTCGTCCAGTTCCTCGACGAACACGGCGCCCTTTGCCTCCAGTCCCTCGACGACATAACGATTGTGGACGATCTCGTGGCGTACATAGACCGGCGCGCCATAGGATTTCAGCGCCAGCACGACGATCTGGATGGCGCGGTCGACTCCGGCGCAAAAGCCGCGCGGGCCGCAGAGCCTGATCGTCAAAGGAGGTTTCGCCGCAATATTCATGTCCGTTCCGTCAAAATTCCGTCCAGCGTGGGAGTAAGGGACCTCTAGCCCAATATGGCCGGGAATTGAAGCGATACTATTGCCGAGGCGCCTTGCCGGGTTTTCGAAACCAGGAGATCGCCACCACGGCGACGAGCACGGCGGCAAGTCCGTACCAGGTCAGGGCATATTGCAGATGATCGTTCGGCAGATCGACCTGGGTGACGCCGCCGATCGGCAGGCCGGCCGGGTTGGGCGTGGAATCGGCATCGACGAAGAACGGGATGACGCGCGCCTTCTCCAGACCGACGCTATCGGCCATGACGTCGAGATCCTTCCAGTAGAAGATGTTCTTGCGGACGTCGTTGTCAGGCACCAGCCAAGAGGGCTTGCCGGCAAGTTTGGCGCGCGCCAGGCCCGTGACCGTCTGCTGATCCGTCAGCTGGCCCTGCATGCGCATTTCGGGCTCCTTGTTCTCATAGGGAACGAAGCCGCGGTTGACGAAGAGGATGCGCCCGTCGGCAAGCTCGAGCGGGGTATAGACGTAAAAGCCCGTCTGGCCGCGCCAGGTGGCGAAGAAGTGCCGTTCCTTGTTGTTGATATAGCGGCCGGTGGCAGTGACCTTGCGGTATTCGATATCGCCGCCGGAGGCCGCCAGTGCCTCGATGTCGGCGAGCGGCACCGGCGCGGCAGCCTGGCGCGCGGCAATATCGGCGAGCAGACCTTGCTTCCAGTGGAGGCGCTGAAGCTGCCAGGTGCCGAGCGACAGCAGGATGGCAAGCGCAATCAGCACCAGAATGCCGGTTATCACAGGCAGCCGGCGGCGCGGCGCGGCGCGATCGATGTCAGTCACTCAGACGTCCTTCGCGGGCATTGTGGCGGTACTGCATGGCGATGAGGATGCCCTTGAACCAGCGCAGCGTCAGAAGCGACAGGATGATCGTCAGCGGCCCGAAGATGAGGATATGCACCCAGATCGGCGGCCCGTAATTGACCTGCAGCCACAGAACCATGCCGATGATGATGAAGCCGACGATCAGGATGACGAAGACGGCGGGACCGTCACCGGAATCGGCGAAGGAATAGTCGAGGCCGCAGGAGGCGCAGCGCGGCTGCAGGCCCAGCAGGCCATCGAACAGCTTGCCATGGCCGCAGCGCGGGCAGCAGCCCTTGATGCCGGTTTTCACCGGATCGAGGGGGGGAAATTGCGCGCTGTCTTCGCTCATGCTGTTCCTTTGCGCGACCACTTGCGGCCGCGGCATTTTCGATGCTGCCTTAACTCTCCCATAAAGTATTCGCATCCCGAATGGAAATGCCTGCGCGGTTTCGCCGCTTCATAATTCCTCCGATCGGAATCGATGTGAGGAATGATGCAGCAATTCAAGGCGTTACGGCGTCCTTTGCGTGTCTGAGAAGACACGCGGCGCTGTAATGATTCGCGCCAAACAGAAGAAGAAGACTGATGACCAATGACAGCCATGCCGGACAGATCATCATCCTGAACGGGGCGCCGAGAAGCGGCAAATCCAGCATTGCGCGCGCGATTCAGGACGAATTCGAAGGGCCGTGGATCAACCTCGGCGTCGACGCCTATAACGACATGACGCCGAAGCGCTACCTGCCCGGCATTGGCCTGAGGCCCGGCGGCGAGCGCCCGGATCTCGAGGAACTCGTGCCGTTCCTCTACGCAGCCCTTTACGAATCGATCGCCATTCATGCCGGCCTGGGGCTCAATGTGGTGGCCGATCTCGGCCATCACGATAGCTACTCGCAGCCGCTCGGCATTCTCGCCGATTGCGCCCGGCGGCTGGAGGGATATCCCGTGCTGTTCGTCGGCGTGCGCTGTCCGATCGAGAGCATCGTGCAGCGGCGCGAGATCAAGCAAGAGGGGCGCGAGACACTTTATGCAAGAGCATCCGAAGACATGCCGGTCCCCGAACCGGTGCAGCGCTGGCAGGACGAGGTGCATCGGCCTGGCATCTACGATATGGAGGTCGATACGTCGGTGCTGACCGCGCTGGAATGCGCCGAAGCGATCCGCCACCAACTCGACCTCGGCATACCCGCCCCCTCGGCCTTCGAACGGATCGCCA
Organism: Rhizobium sp. BK049; assembly: GCF_014193135.1. NCBI lineage: Bacteria > Pseudomonadati > Pseudomonadota > Alphaproteobacteria > Hyphomicrobiales > Rhizobiaceae > Rhizobium > Rhizobium sp. BK049. The sequence continues at coordinate 64,723 of NZ_JACHYV010000026.1, read as the reverse complement.
GCGGGCGGTGATGCCGATCGTACGTCCCACTCTCCATGAGGCTCAGGCTTGACCGACTTGACCCGAGCATCGACGCCGAGTTCGGCGGCAAATGCCACCATGATCGCTTCCAGGTGCGAAGCTGGGGCCGAAAGCGACGAGAACATCGACATCTTTGCCATCTGACGACGACGATGCGCCCGCCCATCCGGGTAATATCAATGCGATCAATCGCGGCGTAGTGTTCCATTTGGCTTTGAGAGGAGGATGCTATGCCTACCATATTGGCCTACCACGACGTCAAGGACGTCAAGCATTGGCTCACTTCACCGCGCCGCAAAGAGGTCTTCGAGCCCCTCGGCTGCACGAACATTCGTACGTTTGTCGATCCACAGGCGTCCAATCGCGTTGGCCTCGTCATGGACGTTCCCGACATGGGCCGCCTGGAGGAATTTATGAAGTCCAAGCAAGCGGCGGATGCGATGGAGTATGACGGAGTGTTGCCGGAGACCTTGGTGATTCTCACTCAATCGTAGCGGGACGTCAGGGGCCGCGCCGTGGATTAAGCCCTGCGATCACGGTGCGTGGAGCAAAAAACAGAAAAGGCGGACCCGAGGCCCGCCTTTCGCTTGAACATCGCTCCCGATCAGCCTGCGGCCACCGGAGCGCCCCAGCCGCCCCAGACGTAGATGCAGAAGAACAGGAACAGCCAGACGACGTCGACGAAGTGCCAGTACCAGGCGGCTGCCTCGAAGCCGAAATGCTGCTTCGGGGTGAAGTCGCCGCGCAGCGCGCGCAGCAGGCAAACCAGCAGGAAGATCGTGCCGACGAGGACGTGGAAACCGTGGAAGCCGGTCGCCATGAAGAAAGTCGCGCCGTAGATCGAATTCTTGAAGTCGAACGGAGCGTGGGCATATTCGTAAGCCTGCACGCAGGAAAACAGGATGCCGAGCAGCACGGTCAGCGTCAGGCCCTGAACCAGGCCCTTGCGATCATTGTGCAGCAGCGCATGGTGCGCCCAGGTGACCGTCGTGCCGGAGAGCAGCAGGATAACGGTGTTGTAGATCGGCAGGTGCCAGGGATCGAGGACTTCGATGCCCTTCGGCGGCCAGACGCCGCCGGTATAGGCCATGCGCGAGGCCTGGATCGCCTCATTCGGAAACAGGCTGGCGTCGAAATAGGCCCAGAACCAGGCGACGAAGAACATCACTTCCGAAGCGACGAACATGATCATGCCGTAACGCAGGTGCAGCGAGACGACGCGGGTGTGAGAGCCCTCATGGGCTTCCTTCACCGTATCGGCCCACCAGCCGTACATGACGTAGAGAACCAGCACGAGACCGATGTAGAAGAGCCAGGGATTGGCGAGTTCGGCGCCGGCGACCTTGAAGGAGCCGCCGTTCAGGTAACGCATGTAGCAGACACCACCGATCGCCATGATGAAGGCGCCGAGCGAGGCGAGAATCGGCCATGGGCTCGGATCGATGATGTGGTAGTCGTGGTTCTTCTGATGCGCATCGGCCATGTGGCTATCCCCGGATGTCTTCCTCACTTCGCTCCCGGCTTAGCCGGAAACGAGCCTTGATCAAAGTTTCTTTTCAATCTTTACCGCTCCACCCTCATTCGAAGCGACGGGCTTCGGACCCTCTTTCGGGTAGAACGTATATGACAGCGTCACCGTGTGGATATCCTTCGATTCCACCGCCTTGACGATTTCAGGGTCGATATAGAACACGACCGGCATTTCGAGCTTCTCGCCCGGCTTCAGGTCCGTTTCCGTAAAGCAGAAGCACTGAACCTTGTTGAAATAGGCGCCCGCCTCGCCCGGCGTGACGTTGAACACCGCCTGGCCGCGCTGAGTCTCGTTCGAGCGGTTCTCGGCGACGAAATTGACCTGGATGGTTTCGCCGATCTTCGGATTGACCTCGCGCTCGACCGGCTTGAAATTCCACTGCAGGCCGGGAGCGACATTGGCGTCGAAGGTCACACGCATCTTGCGGTCGAGCACGACACTCGACATCTGCTCGACGCGCTGCGTCGTGCCGTTATAGCCGGTCACCTGGCAGAAGATGCGGTAGAGCGGCACGGCGGCATAGCTCATCGCGCCCATGCCGAAGACGAAGCTCAGGCACATCAACACGACGGCGCCGTTGTTACGGCCCTGCATCCTGGGTGCGGCGGCCTTTTCGCTCATCCGGCCATTCCTCCGCCGATCTTCACGATCGTGATCGCATAGAACAGGACGACAAGGCCGGCTAGCACCAGCCCGAGGGCGATGTTGCGGTTGCGGCGCGACTTCATCTGCTTTTCGGTGAGCTTGACGAGATCCATCAGAACGAGCCTCCTGCTTGCGAGACCAGCGTAGCGGCCAGCCGGTCGATCATCAGCGCGGAAAAGATGGCGAAGAGATAGAAGATCGAGAAGGCGAAGAGCTTCTTTGCCGGGATCATCTTCAGATCGCCGTCCGGCATCCGCCAGACGGCGATGGAACAGGTGATGAAGATCGCTCCAAGAGCGGCGGCGACGAGGCCGTAGCCGAAGCTTGCAAAACCGAGGAAGGACGGCAGCACCGCGCAGATGGCGGTCAGCACCGCATAGGCGACGATCTGATGCTTGGTCATCCGCTCCCCGGCGACGTTCGGCAGCATCGGCACGCCGACGGCCTCGTAATCGCGCATCTTGAAGAGGGCAAGCGCCCAGAAATGCGCCGGCGTCCACAGGAAAATGATCAGGAAGAGAACGGTGCTCTCGATCGTCACCGAATTCGTCACGCAGGCCCAGCCGATCATCGGCGGAAAGGCGCCGGCAGCACCGCCGATGACGATGTTCTGCGGCGTCGAGCGCTTCAGCCACATGGTGTAGATGACGGCATAAAAGAAGATGGTGAAGGCGAGGATGCCGGCCGACAGCCAATTGACGGCAAGGCCGAGAATGACGACGGAAAAGCCCGACAGCACCAGGCCGAAGGCGAGCGCTTCCGACGGCGCGACCCGGCCGGCCGGAATCGGGCGCTTGGCCGTGCGGCTCATGACGGCGTCGATATCGGCGTCGTACCACATGTTCAGTGCGCCCGAGGCACCGGCGCCAACGGCGATGCAAAGGATCGCGATCAGGCCGAGGACAGGGTTGATGTGGCCCGGGGCCAGCACCAGGCCGGCAAAGGCGGTGAAGACCACGAGCGACATGACCCGTGGCTTCAAGAGCTCGAAATAATCGCGCGCGCTCGCTTCCGACATTTCGCCGTCCTCTGCAAGCGCCTCGTGATTGTCGATAACCGTCATCATTCCGTCCTGAATTTACTTACGCCGGACGCCGTTTCGAGTGCGGCGTCCGGTTTTCCGCGCGACTTACTTGATGCGCGGCAGCTGTTCCCACTGGTGATAGGGCGGCGGCGAAGGCAGCTGCCATTCCAGCGTCGTCGCACCCTCGCCCCACGGATTTTCGCCGGCAATGCGCTTCTTGGCGAAGGCTTCGAAGACCGAGAAGAGGAAGATCAGCACGCCGAAGGCCGAGATGTAGGAGCCGATCGAGGAAACATAGTTCCAGCCGGCAAAGGCATCCGGATAATCGATGTAGCGGCGCGGCATGCCGGCGAGACCAAGGAAGTGCTGCGGGAAGAACACCAGGTTGACGCCGATGAACATGACCCAGAAATGCAGCTTGCCGAGGAACTCGTTGTACATGTAGCCGGTCATCTTCGGGAACCAGTAATACCAGCCGGCAAAGATCGCGAAGACGGCGCCGAGCGACAGAACGTAGTGGAAGTGAGCCACGACGTAATAGGTGTCATGCAGCGAGCGGTCGAGACCGGCATTGGCAAGCTGGACGCCGGTGACGCCGCCGACCGTGAACAGGAAGATGAAGCCGATCGCCCAGATCATCGGGGTGCGGAACGAGATCGAGCCGCCCCACATCGTCGCGATCCAGGAGAAGATCTTCACGCCCGTCGGGACGGCGATGACCATCGTGGCGAAGACGAAGTAGCGCTGCGCATCGAGCGACAGACCGACCGTATACATATGGTGGGCCCAGACGACGAAGCCGACGGCGCCGATCGCGACCATGGCGTAAGCCATACCGAGATAACCGAAGATCGGCTTCCTCGAGAAGGTCGAGATGATGTGGCTGATCATGCCGAAGCCCGGCAGGATGAGAATGTAGACCTCGGGATGACCGAAGAACCAGAACAGGTGCTGGTAGAGGATCGGGTCGCCGCCGCCTTCCGGAGAGAAGAAGGAGGTGCCGAAGTTGCGGTCGGTCAGCAGCATGGTGATGCCGCCTGCCAGAACCGGCAGCGACAGCAAGAGCAGGAAAGCGGTGATCAGCACCGACCAGGCAAACAGCGGCATCTTGTGCAGCGTCATGCCGGGGGCGCGCATGTTGAGGATCGTTGTGATGAAGTTGATCGCGCCGAGGATCGACGAGGCGCCGGCGATATGCAGCGCGAAGATCGCCAAATCGACCGCCGGTCCGGGCGTGCCGCTCGTCGCCAGCGGCGGATACATCGTCCAGCCGCCGCCGGTGCCGTAAGCGCCTGCCGGGCCCTCGACGAACATCGACAGCAAGAGCAGCGCGAAGGCCGGAACGATCAGCCAGAAGGAGATGTTGTTCAGGCGCGGGAAGGCCATGTCGGGGGCGCCGATCATGATCGGCACCATCCAGTTGGCGAATCCGCCGATCATCGCCGGCATGACCATGAAGAAGATCATGATCAGCGCGTGCGCCGTCGTGAACATGTTGAACATCTGCTTGGCGCCGTCGATGGCGGCATCGCCTTCATAGCCGTAGACCATCGAGGCCAGGCCATGGAAGATCTGGATGCCCGGCTCCTGCAGCTCCATGCGCATGGCCACCGACAGCGCGCCGCCGATGATGCCGGCGATGATCGCGAAGATCAGGTAGAGCGTGCCGATGTCCTTGTGGTTGGTCGAGAACAGCCAGCGATTGACAAAGCTCGGCTTGTGCCCGTGATCATGGTGATCGTGATCATCATGCGCATGATCGTGATGGGCGTGAGAATGATCGTCGTGAGCGGAAGGTCCAGCCATTGTCCCGATCCCTTTTAATTACTGTGCTTCGGCAACGTCGACGGTCTTTGCGGGACCATCGGTTGCGGCCATGAGTGTCTTGTAGGCGCCGGGCAGGTCGCTGGCGGCCGTGGTCAGCCACTGCTTGTACTTGTCCTCGGAGACGACGCGGATGGCGATCGGCATGAACGCATGGTCCTTGCCGCAAAGCTCGGAACACTGGCCATAGAACAGGCCTTCGCGCTCGGCCCTGAACCAGGTCTCGTTCAGGCGGCCCGGCACGGCGTCGATCTTGATGCCGAAGGACGGCATGGCGAAAGCATGGATGACGTCGGTCGGTGCCGCGGTCACGAGAACGCGCACCGTCTTATTGACCGGCAGCACCAGCTCGTTGTCGACGGCGAGCAGTCTCGGATAGACCGACTTGTCTTCCTTGCCGGCGGCCGCGCGATCCTGATCCTTCAAGAGGTAGGAATCGAAGGCGAGCGGGCTGTCGCCCGAACCTTCATATTCATAGTTCCACTGCCACTGGGTGGCGGTCGCCTTGATCGTCACGTCAGGATTTTCGGGCAGCGTCAGCTGCGCTGTCAGAAGGTTGAAGGAGGGAATGGCGAGGAAGAGCAGCACCAGGACCGGCCCCACGGTCCAGATGACCTCGATCAGCGTATTGTGGCTCGTCCTCGAAGGCACTGGATTGGCGCTGGCGCGGAACTTGAAGCAGACGACGATGAGCAGGATCAGGACGAAGAGCGTGATCGGAACGATAAACCACAGGGTATATTGTTCGAACCAATGAATTTCCCGCATGATCGGCGTCGCCGCCGGCTGCAGCGTCGCCTGCCACGGCGTCGGCTGGTCGGCATATGTGCCGGAAGCAAAAAGCAGACAGACCAGCGTGGTCAGGGCTGCATAAGCCTTCTTCATCACCTTATTATCTCCCTCGAGCGCTTGACCTGCTAAATCGAACGCAGAATCCTTGCCATCTTCAGCGCTTCAAACCACAGTTTGGCATTTGCCGCAACAGGCAGGAGCAATTGTCTATGCGGCATTTTTGCTTAAAGCACAGGCAGGCCGAACGGCAAAACATCCCAAGTTTTTCATCGGCATATGAAAAATGCCCTTTCCGGCCGATCCGCCCGCCGTACATTATATGACAAAGGTCCAATTTCTGCCGCAGTCCCCCGGTTTTCACGGGGTGGGGCTTTTCATTTCCGGTGGGCAGCTTCAACAATAGCCGCAATGATTCGATATCCAGAGGTTTCCATGGGTTTCCGTTCCCTCGCGCGGTCGCTTCTCGTGACTGCAAGCATCGCGGCCGCAGCGACGACGCCCGTCTTCGCGCAGCAACCCGCCCCTTCCCCGGCCACGCCCACCACCCCTGCACCGGCCACCCCTGCACCGGCCGCCCCTGCCCCGGCCCAGCAGCCCCCGGCTGCCAACCCGAATATCCAGGTGACGCCCGGCCAGACCCAGCCGCAGGCGCCGGGCACAGTGAAATCCAATCACGGCGCATGGTCTGTCGTCTGCGACAAGCCGGCGGGGGCGGCGACCGAGCAATGCGCGCTGATGCAGAATGTCATCGCCGAGGACCGGCCGGAGGTCGGGCTTTCCGTCGTCGTCTTGAAGACGGCCGACCGCAAATCGAAGATCCTGCGCGTGCTGGCGCCGCTCGGCGTGCTTCTGCCGAACGGCCTCGGCCTCAATGTCGACGGCAAGGATATCGGCCGCGCCTACTTCGTCCGCTGCTTCGCCGACGGCTGTTATGCCGAAGTCGTGCTCGAGGACGAGCTGCTGAAGACCTTCCGCAGCGGCGCCCAGGCCACCTTCATCGTCTTCCAGACCCCGGAAGAAGGCATCGGCATCCCCGTCGACCTCAAGGGCTTCGCCGAAGGTTTTGACGCGCTGCCGTGAGGCTGGCGGCTGCGGATTTCGAACGCTGAGCGCAGCTCCGCTACCCTTCAAACCCGAGCATTTCACGGGGCCCGCGAGGCAGCCATGGATCCCAGGCTCAAGGCCTGGGATGACGGAGGTTGGGGTGGGCTGCCGCCAAACTCGACGACAGCGCATGGCCGGTGCTCTTCCCTCGCCTTCCATGTGTTACTCCGCATGTCCCCTCACACTCCGTCATGCTCCGGCTTGACCTGGCTTGACCCGAGCATCCACGCCGCACTCGGAGGCGCCGATGATCCCAAGTTCGGGGGCATGGGACGACGAAGGTTAGAGTGCCGTTGCTGCATAATACCTCGTACGAGACAATTCCCCTCTCAACTTGCCAGTCCAACTCCAGCAATAATAATTCCACCGCAGGGCTTCACTCTTTATCAACAGGAGCCCTATCTAAGGCGCAAGCGCATTCCCGAACGCATGCCATTGGAGCCAGACCATGACCACCGATCTCCTGACGCTTTTCGATGCCGACGAGGCCACGATGCGCGGCCTTGTCGCCGAAGCGCTCGCCGGCGCCGATGACGGCGAGCTGTTTATCGAGCATGCCCAGGCCGAGGCGCTGACCTTCGACAATGGCCGGCTGAAGGGCGGCAGCTTCAATACGGAACAGGGTTTCGGACTTCGCGCCGTTGCCGGCGAAACCGTGGGTTATGCCCATGCCGGCGACCTCTCGGTGGCGGCGCTGAAGCGGGCGGCCGATGCGGTCGGCGCGGTGACGCGCGGCTATTCCGGCACCTATGCCGCCGCTCCCCAGGGCACCAACAAGAAATTCTACGGCGACCAGAACCCGATCGGCCAGCCGAGCTTCGAGGAGAAGGTCAAGGTCCTGCAGGATATCGACGCCTATCTCAGGAGCAAGAACGACAAGGTGCGGCAGGTGACTGCTTCGGTCGCGGCGAGCTGGCAGGTCGTCGACATCCTGCGCGCTGACGGCCATCGCGTGCGCGACATCCGGCCGATGACGCGCATCAACATTTCCGTCGTGGTCGGCGAAGGCGAGCGGCAGGAGAGCGGCTCTTACGGCAGCGGCGGGCGCGTCGGCTTCGGCGATTTCATCGCCGAGGGCAGCTGGCAATACGGCGCCGACGAGGCGCTGCGCCAGGCACTCGTCAATCTGGAGGCGATCGATGCGCCGGCCGGCACGATGGACGTCGTTCTCGGCTCCGGCTGGCCGGGCGTGATGCTGCACGAGGCCGTCGGCCACGGGCTGGAAGGCGATTTCAACCGCAAGAAGACGTCGGCCTTTGCAGGCCTTCTCGGCCAGATCGTCGCCGCGCCCGGCGTCACCGTCGTCGATGACGGCACGATCGACAACCGCCGCGGCTCGATCACGATCGACGACGAGGGTACGCCGTCCGGCTACAACGTGCTGATCGAGAACGGCAAGCTGGTCGGCTACATGCAGGACCGGCAGAATGCCCGGCTGATGGGCATGGCGCCGACCGGCAATGGCCGCCGCCAGGGCTATGCCCACGTGCCGATGCCGCGCATGACCAACACCTATATGCTCGGCGGCGACAAGACGCCCGAAGAGATCATCGCCTCGGTGAAGAAGGGCATCTATGCCGTCTCCTTCGGCGGCGGTCAGGTCGACATCACCTCCGGCAAATTCGTCTTCGGCTGCACCGAGGCCTATCTGATCGAGAACGGCAAGCTCGGCGCGCCGATCAAGGGGGCGATGCTGATCGGCAATGGCCCGGATGCGATGAAGCGGGTGTCGATGATCGGCAACGACATGAAGCTCGATACCGGCATCGGCAATTGCGGCAAGGCCGGCCAATGGGTTCCGGTCGGCGTCGGCCAGCCGCATCTGCGCATGGATCAGATCACCGTCGGCGGCACGCAGACCTGAGGCGGAGTATTTCCTCATGGCAGAGATCGAAATCAGACCCTTTGCCGCCGGCGATGCCGATGACGTGCTGTCGGTGATCCTGCCGATTCAGCGCGAGGAGTTCGGCATCGACATCACAGCTGATGCGCAGCCGGATCTCCGGGTCATCCCGGATTTCTACCAATCCGGCAAAGGTCAGTTCTGGGTCGCCGTCAAGGACGGCGCGATCGTCGGAACGCTGGGCTTGAAGGATATCGGTAACAATCAGGCAGCGCTGCGCAAGATGTTCGTCGCCGCCGAGGTTCGCGGCCGCGAGCACGGCGTGGCAGCGCGGCTTCTCGAGCGCCTGTTCGACCACGCCAGAGATGCCGGCCTCACCGACATCTTCCTCGGCACCACGGACAAATTCGTTGCCGCCCATCGCTTCTACGAGCAGAACGGCTTTACCGAGATTGCCAAGAGCGCCCTGCCCCGCTCCTTCCCGCTGATGGCCGTGGACACCAAGTTTTACCGGTATAAGGTCGGCTGACTGCGGATGCCGCAAAGGGTCGGCGGCCGATAACGGCCATGTTCCTGTCGCGCCACAACTGTCATAAAACTGTCACAAACCGAAACTCGGCCCTATCTCTTCAACGGGATAGGGTTTAGGACGGCTCGTCATCCATAGCGCAGATCAAAAATCACGAGGTGTTCATGCTGGGTTGGTTTCGGAAATTGATGCCGCGCGAAGACCGGTTTTTCGTCCTTTTCGAACAACATTCCAGAACGATCGTCGACGCCGCACAGGCTCTGGACAGGTTGCTGTCGGGAATAGAGATCGAGCATCAATGCGAAACGATCGTGCGGTTGGAAGACCAGGCCGACGATATAACGCGCGAAGTCATGCAGGCCGTCCGGCGGAGCTTCATCACACCTTTCGATCGTGGAGACATCAAGGATCTCATCCAATCCATGGATGATGCGATCGACATGATGCACAAGACTGTCAAAACCATCCGGCTCTTCGAGCAGACCAGCTTCGATCCGGGGATGCAGGAGATGGGCAAAACCGTTGTGGAAGCTGCCAATCTCATTGCCGAGGCCATTCCCTTGCTCGATCGCATGAACGCCAATGCGCCGCGGCTTTCTGCGATCGTCGAGCAGGTCACGCGGGTGGAAGGGCGCTCCGACGAGTTGCACGAGCAGGGGCTCAAGGATCTGTTTCGCCGGCACGGCGCCGGCAATGCGATGGCCTATGTGATCGGCAGCGAGATCTACGGCGAGTTGGAGAAGGTGGTCGACCGTTTCGAAGACGTCGCCAACGAGATCAGCGGCATCGTGATCGAGAATGTCTGATGGATGCCGCCCTCGCTCTTCCGCTTCTTGTCGGCCTGATCGGCGTCGCGCTGCTGTTCGATTTTCTCAATGGCCTGCATGATGCGGCCAATTCGATCGCAACAATCGTCTCGACACGGGTCCTGAGGCCGCAATATGCGGTCTTCTGGGCGGCATTCTTTAATTTCATCGCCTTCCTGTTCTTCGGCCTGCATGTGGCCGAGACGCTCGGGACCGGCATCATCGATCCGGCGATCGTGACACCGCAGGTGATTTTCGCAGCCTTGATCGGCGCCATCGTCTGGAATGTCGTGACCTGGATCTTCGGCATTCCCTCCAGTTCATCCCATGCCCTGGTCGGCGGGCTGGTCGGTGCGGGCCTTGCCAAAGCGGGCTTGAGTTCGATCGTCTGGAGCGGCCTTCTCAAGACCGCGAGCGCCATCGTCATGTCGCCGATGATCGGGTTCCTGCTGGCATTGTTCCTCATTCTGGCGGTGACCTGGACCTTCATCCGGCAAACGCCTTTTGCCGTCGACCGGTCCTTCCGTTTTCTGCAATTCGTGTCGGCATCGCTCTATTCGCTCGGTCACGGCGGCAATGACGCCCAGAAGACCATGGGCATCATTGCCGTGCTTCTTTACTCGCAAGGCTATCTCGGTGGCAGCTTCCACGTGCCGCTCTGGGTGGTGATTTCATGCCAGGCGGCGATGGCGCTCGGCACCTTGTTCGGCGGCTGGCGCATCGTCCATACGATGGGCTCGAAGATCACCCGACTGAACCCGATGCAAGGATTCTGCGCCGAAACGGGCGGTGCCTTGACGCTGTTCGGCGCCACCTGGCTCGGCATCCCCGTTTCGACCACCCATACCATTACCGGCGCCATCATCGGCGTCGGCGCCGCCCGGCGCGTCTCCGCCGTCAGGTGGGGGCTTGCCGGCAACATCGTGATCGCATGGATCATCACCCTGCCGGCCGCGGCAATGATTTCGGCAGTTTCGTTCTGGCTCGTGAGCCTGTTGGGCCAGCTCTCTTAGTCGATCGGACAGCTGACGTGGCGCTTAGGCGTTGGGCGTCTGTGCCGGCTGAAACCGCCACTTCCGTTCGATCGCGGCGGCGATGTCGATGTCGTTACGGCGAGCAAACAGCAGGAGGTGACCGAGCAGGTCGGCAGTCTCGTCGGCGAGATCGCGCCTGATATCCTCGGGAGAGCGGCCTTTGGCACGGCCCCGACCGGTCAGCCGGTTCCAGGCTTGGGTGAGCTCTCCCATTTCCTCCTGCAGCTTCAAAAGGAACCAGTCGTCATCCCGCTCGATGCCGCTCTCGGCGACATGGACAGCGGAAGCGGCTTCGAACTGGTCGGCGAGACGGCGCAGCATGGATGTTCTCCTTTTGTTTATGGAGGAGACGCTGATTCCCGCTGCTTGTCCAGAGCCGAGTATGATGCCGCTGGGATCAGCTGTGGTCGGGCAGCAGCACGCAGTCATAGGAGCGCTGCTTCAGCGCATCGCAGGCGGAGGCGGCGGCGTCCTTGCTGGCAAAGCCGACGAAGCGGGCGCGATAGATCCGGTTCGCCCCCTGCCCGACCGCTTCAGTGTAGGGCGAGGCGGAAACCAGCGGTGCGCCGCCTTCCGACTGGGCCTGTGCAAGAAGCGCACGCGCCGCATCGGCGCTGGGGGCCGCCGAAATCTGGATCTGCCAGGTGCCATCGGTCTTCTCGGCCGGAGCCTTGCCGGTCTTGCCGGCATTCAGGATCTCGTCCATGGCGACAGGACGTTCCAGCGGCACGACGGCGTCATCGGCATAAGCCAGGCTCTTGGCTGCGGGATCTTCGTCCGGGCGCCGGGCGTTGAGCGGCACCGGAACATCGGAAGAGTCAGCCGCAGACGCGACTTCGACCGGTTCCCTGGCGGCGACGCTCGCCATCAGCCTGGCGCCGCCGGATGACGAGGCGCGGCCGAGATAGCGGTCGAGCAGCGCTTCCATCCTGGCGTCGCGGCTGCGGGCGGTGCGGCCGCCGAGCACGACGCCGACGACGCGGCGGTTGCCGTCTCTGACGGCGCTGACGAGGTTGAAGCCGGACGCGTTGGTATAACCCGTCTTGATGCCGTCCATGCCCTGGTAGCGGTACATGAGATTGTTGTGGCCGCGCACGGTCTTGCCGCGGAAATTGAAGCTTGCCATCGAGAACAGGCGATATTCATTGGGATAATTCTTGATCAGCGCCACGCCGAGCGTCGACATGTCGCGCGCCGTCGTCACCTGCCGGCCGTCCGGCAGGCCGGAGGCATTGACGAAGACGGTGCGGCTCATGCCGAGCTGGCGGGCTTTGGCCGTCATCATCCGGGCAAAGCCGGCCTCCGAGCCGCCGAGCGTCTCGGCCACGGCGGCAGCGGCGTCATTGGCGGACTTGACGATCATGCCATAGACCGCCTCGCGCACGGTGATGGTGCCGCCGGCCTTGACGCCGAGCTTGGTTGGCGGCCGGGCGGCGGCATATTTCGACATTTTGATCGGCGTATCCCAGGCGATCCTGCCGCGTTTCAGCGCCTCGAAGGTGAGATAGAGCGTCATCATCTTGGTGAGCGAGGCCGGATGGTTCAGCGTATCGGCGTTTTCGGACGCCAGGACCTTGCCGGTTCGGGCATCGAGGACCAGCGAGGCGCTGCCGGCAAGAGCCGCAAGCGGCGCCGAAACGACCAGCGTCACGGTCAAAACAGCCGCCAAAAGCTTTCTCATGGAGTTCCCCCTGATGCGCTGGCTCTCGATGGGCCGGCCATGTGTCGTAATGTGACAGAAGCCGGAAGTTTGGCGCGACTTTGCGGCAACGCCTACGATTTTTCTAGTCTTTTCATCGCCTTGGTTAACAGAAAACGAAAGAAGCTGTGTGAAAGCGGGATTCAGCAAGGCTTAAGCCGCCGTTGCTAGTTTGCGGCAAAGGACAATGGGCGACGCATGACGGGGCAATTGAAGCGACTGGCAAAACGCGTGGCGATCGGCGCCGGGCTCGAGGCATCCTCGTTGATCGCAGCGGCCGGCCTGATGCGGCAGGCGGGCGGGCGCGGGGTCATCTTCACGCTGCATCATGTCCGCCCGCACGAGCCCCACGCCTTTGCGCCGAACGCGCATCTTGAAATCACGCCGCATTTTCTCGATGCGGCGCTCAGGCGACTGACGCGCGACGGCTATCGCTTCGTGCGGCTCGACCAGCTGCCGGCGCTTCTGGCCGAACCCGAGGGCGGCCGGCCGTTTGCGGCCTTTACGCTCGACGACGGCTACATCAACAACATGGAGCATGCGCTGCCGGTGTTCGAGCGGCATCGGGCGCCTTTCACGGTGTTCGTCACCAAGGGTTTTGCCGAACGTTCCCACAGCATCTGGTGGGAAACGCTCGCCGTCCTGTTGCGACGGCCAAAAGAAATCCGCTTCGATTTCGGCAACGGCAGCGAGCGGCTGGCCCTCGCCAGCCCGCGGCAGCAATGGGATGCCTTCGACCGCTTCGCCGGGTATATCCACCGCTTCGACGAGGCGCGCGCCGTTGCCACCCTCGATATGCTGGCCCGGGAACACGGCATCGAGCCGACCGATATCGTGCGCGATCTGGTGATGGGACCGGTGCAGTTGCAGCGGCTCGCCCGACGTCCGCTTGCAACGCTCGGCGCCCATACAATCAGCCATCGCGCGCTTGCCCGCTTGCCGGAGGCCGAAGCGCGGATCGAGATGGAAGTTTCGGCCGATTATGTCGAGGCGCTGACCGGCGCCCGTCCCGCCGCGATTGCCTATCCCTACGGCACGCCGGAGGCGGCGACCGCCCGCGAGGAGGCACTTGCCGGCCGGCTGGGCTTTTCGGTCGCGGTCACGACGCAGCCGGGGCTGCCGGCGACCGGCAAGACCGGCTATCTCCCGCGCATGTCGCTGAACGGCTACTACCAGAAGCGGCGCTACGTCTCGGCGCTTGCTTCCGGCATTCCGCTGAAACTGATGGGCCGGTAGAGGGTAAGCTAAGGATACATCCGTACCTTTTCCCAGGCCCCGACTGGGGATGGGCGACGAAATTCGATGCGGTCATGCAGGCGGAACTGCTGATCTTTCCAGAATTCGATCGAGGTCGGCCGGATGCGGAAGCCCGACCAATAGGGAGGCCGGGGTATCTCGCCAATGGCGTAGCGGGCGGTGTATTCCGCCACCGCCTTCTCCAGCGCGAATCGGCTTTCGAGCGGACGCGATTGTTTGGAGGCCCAGGCGCCGATGCGGCTGCCGCGCGCCCGCGTCTTGAAATAGGCGTCGGCTTCGGCGTCGCTCACGATCTCGACAGGTCCGCGCAACCGCACCTGGCGGCGCAGGCTTTTCCAGTGGAAACACATGGCGGCTTTCTTCTGCCCCAAGATTTCGCGACCTTTCTGGCTCTCGAAATTGGTGTAGAAGACGAAACCGTCATCGTCGAATCCCTTCAGGAGCACCATGCGGACATTGGGAAGACCATGCTCATCGACCGTTGCCAGCGCCACGGCATTGGGATCGTTCGGTTCGGAGGCCTCCGCTTCCTTCAGCCATTCGGCAAAGAGCTTGAAGGGCTCGCCACTTTCGGTAAAGTCACCGCTTGTTAACTCGTTTGCCGACATATTGGTTCAAATGCCCCGGATTATTCAAAACTCGCCCAGCTTTTGATAACTGGACAGGACGCAGGGTGGAAGTCATAGCAAAGTCATATCGCCATACAAAGGGCCTGCGGCAACGCAGCAGCGTCTTCCTGGTTGTCGGCGCCGCAATGCTGTCGCTTTCCGGCTGCCTCGCGGGCGGGATGGATTTCTTGAGCGAAGCCAAGGTCGACCGGTCGGTGGCCACCGGCACCGTGCCGCAGACGCCGCCGAGCACCGACACGCTTTCGGACGAGATGACAGTGCGCAACGCCGTGACCTCGGCCGATGTGCACAAGCTCGAAGGCCAGCCGCTTCCCTGGGCGAATGCATCGACCGGCAGCGCCGGCGTCATCGACACGATCGTCGAAAACAACGAATCGGGCCAGGTCTGCCGGCAGTTCCGCACGACGCGGCATTCATATGTCGGGATCGCCAAATTCTACGGCAAGACCTGCCTCGTCGGCGGCGGCAACTGGCAGCTGCTGAGCTTCCAGCCGGAAAGTTAATTTCCGGCGGGAAAGCTAATTTCCGGCGTGAAAGTTAATGTCCGGCGGGAAATTTGATCTGCCGGAACCGATTCGGCGCGCGCGACAGTTAACGGCCGCCAGCTTTGTCGCGAATGCTTAGCAAACAGCTAACCATTTACGGCAAAACACTCCCCATCTCTCCACGGAAATAAGAAGTGATTAGCAACTCGGCCGCACGATCGGTGTCGAGAGTGGCTCTGCCTGCCTTCGTGGCCGGTGGCGCCTCACATGTTGATATTGGACTTCGATATTGGGCGGGGATGCCGGGCAAGGACAGGCGTCACCCGCATCGCAACACCGGCGGTTTTGACATGCGCGATCCTTACAAAATTCTGGGCGTCAAGCGCGACGCGGCGGCAGAAGAGATCAAGGCGGCCTGGCGCAACATGGCCAAAGCAGCCCATCCCGACCACAATCAGGACGATCCGACGGCGACGGCGCGGTTCGCCGAGATCGGCCGCGCATACGAAACGCTGAGAGACCCGCGCAAACGCAGCCTGTTCGACAATGCCGTGCGGGTGGCGGAAGCCAAGAAGCAGGAACAGACGATCATGCAGCAGCGCCAGGCCGCGCGCGAGGCTGCGGCCCGCGCCAAGGCGGCGCAGGCCAATGCCGAGCGGGTGATGGAAGAGCTTGCCCGGGCTGCCCAGAAGGCCGCGGCCGAAGGCCCAAAACAGCAGGCCGGCACTGGCGAAGGTGCCGAGGAGATGGTCGAGCGCATTTTCGGCGCGCAGACACGCGCTGCGGCGGGCGGCCAGGCGCAGGGCCGCGCCCAGCAGACGCAGACCCAGCAGACGCAGGGCCAGACACAGTCCGAAGCGGGCAAACGTGTGGATGGCGAGGCCCCCGAAGCCGAGGAGGAATCCGGCGAGACATCAAACAATGCCGCCAACCTGTCGCTGCCGCTCAGCATTCTGACATCGCTGGTGCGCCGTTTCACCGGCGCCAAGGATAGCGGCCTCGAGAAAGCGCCGGACGAGGTGACGACGGCGACGGTCACGATCGACGACGTGCTGAAAAGCGCCTGGATCAACGCGTCGCTGCCGGAGGGCCGCGAAATCGGCTTCGTGCTGTCGGCCGGCACCACGGATGGTCACGAGATCAGGCTCAAGGGACAGGGCTTCAAGCTGCCGGGCATGCAGCGCGGCGATGCCGTCGTCAATATCCGCATCGCCCCCGATCCGCGCTTCACCGTCGATGGTTTCGACCTGCACGCCGTGCTGCCGATCAGTATCGAGAATGCCGTGCTCGGCACCGAGGCGCGCATCGAAGGCCCGGCCGGGCCGCTTGATATCACCGTTCCCGCATGGTCGGGCTCGGACAAGACGATCGCGATTCCCGGCCAGGGATTGCCGCGGGAAGACGGCAGCAGAGGCGATCTCGTCGTCGAATTGCGCATCATCCTGTGGGAAAAACCCGACGATAAGATCACAGATCTCATGCGGAGCATGCGCGAAGGCCTGTTCCTGTGAAATTTTTATGACATTCGCACCCTTTGTTACGATCCCTAACAGTTGATGATCCAGGCCAAGCTTGAACCGATTAACGGCCTATGCCATAGGCAGGATCGATCAGAATCCTAGGGAGCGAAATATGGCTCAAGCATCCGGCCTCATGGCAGGCAAACGCGGCGTCATCATGGGTGTCGCCAACAATCGTTCGATTGCGTGGGGTATTGCCAAGGCCATTCATGCGCAGGGCGGAGAAGTCGCGCTCACCTATCAGGGCGATGCGCTGAAGAAGCGTGTCGAGCCGCTTGCAGCCGAGATCGACGCGACGCTCGTCGGCCACTGCGATGTCGCCGACGAATCCACCATCGACGCGGTTTTCGAAAATGTCGAAAAGCTGTGGGGCAAGATCGATTTCCTTGTGCATGCGATCGGCTTTTCCGACAAGGACGAGCTGACCGGCCGCTACATCGACACCTCGCCCGACAATTTCACCAAGACGATGCAGATTTCCGTCTACTCCTTCACCTCGGTCGCACGCCGCGCCGAGAAGCTGATGACGGACGGCGGCTCGATGCTGACGCTAACCTATTACGGCGCCGAAAAGGTCATGCCGAACTATAATGTCATGGGCGTCGCCAAGGCCGCGCTCGAAGCGAGCGTCAAATATCTCGCCGTCGATCTCGGGCCGCAGAACATCCGCGTCAACGCCGTTTCGGCCGGGCCGATCAAGACGCTCGCCGCCTCCGGCATCGGCGATTTCCGCTATATTCTGAAGTGGAACGAATATAATGCCCCGCTGCGCCGCACGGTCACGATCGAAGAAGTCGGCGACGTCGGCCTCTATCTGCTGTCCGACCTGTCGCGCTCGGTCACCGGTGAAGTGCATCACGCCGACAGCGGCTATCATGTCATCGGCATGAAGGCGGTCGACGCGCCGGATATTTCGGTCGTCAAGGACTAAGTCCCCCGGAGTCGAGACCGTGCTCATCTACGTGATCAGACACGGTCAGACCGACTGGAATGCCGAGCGTCGCCTGCAGGGCCAGAAGGATGTGCCGATGAACGCCATCGGCCTGGAACAAGCCCGGCAGAACGGCATCGAGCTGGCCAAGATCCTCGGCGATGCGGTCGGCGAATTCGATTTTGTCGCAAGCCCGCTCGGACGCACGCGCGCAACGATGGAGATCATGCGCGCCGCCATGGGACTGCCGCCGCTTGCCTATCGCACCGATCCGAGGCTGGTGGAGATTTCCTTCGGAGACTGGGAGGGCTCGACGCTCAAGGAACTGAGGGCGACGCAGGCCGAGCGGGTGGCCGAACGCAATGCCTCGAAATGGGATTTCATTCCACCCGGCGACGATGCGGAGAGCTACGAGATCCTCTCCTGGCGCACAAGCGCATGGCTGCACTCCGTCGATCGCCCGACTGTCTGCGTCACCCATGGCGGCGTCATCCGCACGCTGTTCCAGGCGATTGCCGACCTGCCTAAGAGCACCGCCGCCGAAGGCGGTATACCACAGGACCGGATCGTCAGGATCGATACGCGCGAGCGGACAATCGTCTGGCTGTAGGCATCGCAGGGCGCTGCGCTCAGTGTTGGTCGGATTGGGATGGGAGCGAGTTGTTCGGCCCGGGGGAGATCGCCGATATGAGCCCCTCATCCGGCTGCCGCCACCGAACCGGGGTCGAGCCACGTGCGACCCGTCCTTCGGACCCACGCTCGCGGGGCGAAGGGACGTGCCGCGCCCTCTCCGGTCCACTCGCTCTCGTGGGGCAAGTCCCTCGCCCCGCGAGCGGGGAGAGGGTTAGGGTGAGGGGCAGCCATTGGCGCCAACCTCACACGACCATTCTCCGGAAACTGCCTACTTGACGATATCGAGATCGTTGATGACGCGCTTGCCGTCGACCTCGGTGTAGAAGACGATGACCTTCACGCCGGCTTCGAGGCCGTCGAAATTGAATTCCTCCGGCGCCTGATAGGTCTTGCCATCGTCGAGCGTCAGCACGAGATTGGCCGTGTCGACCTTCTTGATCGTCGCCTCGACATCGGCGCTCTCGGCAAAACCGCTCATCGGCGACAGGAAACTTGCTGTGGCCAAAAGCGTGGCGACGACGAAACGCATGGCAACAATCCTCTTGAAACGCTGCACGAGAACACTGGCCACAGATAATCTCCTGAATATGGCGAAAATTGCCCGTAAGAATGGCTTTTCCCGCCCAATTGATGAATGGCATTTTAAACATAATCAAGGCGCTGCGTTAACCACGCGCTTCCCTCGCTGATCTCACCGCCGCTGCGGCCGGAACTGGATGGCGGCTGGCTTCGTGACGGCCATGCTGCCGCAAAGGAGCGAAACAGCATTTCCGCCGCTGCCGGTTTGACGCAAAGAAAGGCTTTTGCCTCGGCGGTTTTTTGGCCTATGAGTGTCGCGCCTTTTCAAGCAATGGCGCGGCCGGCGGCGACCGGCGCTCAGGCGCCGCCGTGGGAACACATGTCACACAATACATTCGGTCACCTCTTCCGCGTAACCACCTGGGGCGAAAGCCATGGCCCGGCGCTCGGCTGCGTCGTCGACGGCTGCCCTCCAGGTCTGCGCTTCAAGCTCGAAGACCTCCAGGTCTGGCTCGACAAGCGCAAGCCCGGCCAATCCCGCTTCGTCACGCAGCGGCGCGAGGACGACTTGGTGAAGGTGCTGTCCGGCGTCATGCTCGATGCCGACGGCGAGACGATGACGACCACAGGCACGCCGATCTCCATGCTGATCGAGAACACCGATCAGCGCTCCAAGGATTATGGCGAGATCGCCCGGCAATACCGGCCCGGCCATGCCGACTATACCTATGACCTCAAATACGGGATTCGCGACTATCGCGGCGGCGGCCGCTCCTCGGCGCGCGAGACCGCCGCCCGGGTTGCGGCCGGCGGCATCGCCCGCCTCGTCGTGCCGGGTGTCACCGTGCGCGGCGCCCTGGTGCAGATCGGCAAACACAAGGTCGACCGCAGCAACTGGGACTGGGATCAGGTCGGACAAAACCCGTTCTTCTCGCCGGATGCGGCAATCGTGCCGGTCTGGGAGGAATATCTCGACGGCATCCGCAAGGCCGGCTCGTCCATCGGCGCTGTTATCGAAGTGATCGCCGAAGGCGTGCCCGCAGGTCTCGGCGCGCCGATCTATTCCAAGCTCGACCAGGACATAGCCTCGCTGCTGATGTCGATCAATGCCGTCAAGGGTGTGGAGATCGGCAATGGTTTTGCCGCCGCCGAAACCTCAGGCGAAGACAATGCCGACGAGATGCGCATGGGCAATGACGGAACGCCGATCTTCCTTTCCAACAATGCCGGCGGTATTCTCGGCGGGATCTCGACCGGACAGCCGATCGTGGCGCGTTTCGCCGTCAAGCCGACCTCGTCGATCCTGACCGAACGCCAGTCGATTGATGCCGACGGCAAGAATGTCGACGTGCGCACCAAGGGCCGGCACGACCCCTGCGTCGGCATTCGCGCCGTACCGATCGGCGAGGCGATGGTCGCCTGCGCCATTGCCGATCATTACCTTCGCGACCGCGGCCAGACAGGCCGTCTGAAATAGGAGCGTCCATGTCTTACGATCAGAAGCGCGTCGTCGACGCCATCAGGGCCTTCGAGGCGGGCGAAATCGTCGTCGTCATGGACGACAATGACCGCGAGAACGAGGGCGATTTGATCGTCGCCGCCGTCCACACCACGCCGGAGAAGATGGCCTTCATCGTGCGCCACACCTCAGGCATCGTCTGCGCACCCATGCCGAAGGAAGAGGCCAAGCGCCTCAACCTCAACGCCATGGTGGCGGAAAACGATTCGGCCCACACGACCGCCTTCACCGTCTCGGTGGATTTCAAGCACGGTACGACGACCGGCATCTCGGCCGACGACCGGACGCTGACGGTGCGCAACCTCGCCAATCCGAATGTAGGGGCCGCCGATTTCGTCCGTCCCGGCCATATCTTCCCGCTGGTATCGCGCGAAGGCGGCGTGCTGATGCGCTCGGGCCATACGGAAGCGGCCGTCGATCTCTGCCGGCTCGCCGGCCTGCCGCCGATCGGCGTCATCTCGGAACTGGTCAATGACGACGGCACCGTCACCCGCGGGCCGCAGGTTGTCGATTTCGCCGAGAAGCACGGGCTGAAGCTCGTCTCCGTCGCCGACCTCATCGCTTATCGCCAGCGCAAGGAAACGCTGGTCGAGCACGGCGCGAGCTTCGACATCGACACGCCGTTCGGCAAGGCCAAGGCCCACACCTATGCCCTGCCCTGGGACCCGATGCAGCATCTCGCCGTCGTCTTCGGCGACATCCGCGACGGCGTCGACATTCCGGTGCGCCTGCATCCGGAAAATGTCGCCGAGGATCTCTTCGGCAAGAACAGCCCGGTCGACTTCTACATGGAGAAGATCGCCGCCGAAGGCCGCGGCATCATCGTCTATCTGCGCGAGGGCTCCGTCGGCGTCGGCCATTACGACAATGGCCGCAAGGCCCGCAACCAGGGCCGCGAAGCCCATGCCGAGGCGCAGACGCGCGAGAGCGAATGGCTGGAAATCGGCCTCGGCGCCCAGATCCTCAAGGATCTCGGCGTCAGCTCGATCAAGCTGCTCACCAGCCGCGAGCGCCACTATGTCGGCCTGGAAGGTTTCGGCATCAAGATCAGCAAGACGGAGATCTGCTGAGGGTCAAACGAAAGCCGGATGGCAGCCCCTCATCCGCCTGCCGGCACCTTCTCCCCGCCCGCGGGGAGAAGGGGACATGTCGCACCGGCGTCCTCCATCTCAACGTTTGGCACGTCCCCTCGCCCCGTTTACGGGGAGAGGGTTAGGGTGAGGGGCAATCTGATGCGCTCTCTCGAGGAAATTATCCTCTCCACCCCTCGAGCAACACGACCTTCTCCACGCCAGCAAACCGCGCCACCCGATCCAGCTCCGCCTCCAGCCGCTCCAACCGTCCGGCGGAAGCCTTCACGCCCGGTTCCAGCCAGAGCCGCCTGACGTCGAGGGTCGATTTCTTCCGGTCCGCCTTCATGTCGATGCGGCCGATCAGCCGGTCGCCTTCGAGCAGCGGGAAGACGTAATAGCCATATTCACGCTTGGCTTCGGGCACGAAGACCTCGATGCGGTAGAAGAAGCCGAACAGGCGTTCGGTGCGGTTGCGGTCGCGGATCATCGGGTCGAAGGGGCTGAGCACGCGGATGCGCGGCGGAGCGTCCGGATAGGTGTCGAGCGTCGAGAGAAAGTCGGCAAAGGCCCAGGACGGGCGAGGCTTGCCGCCGGGCGCCGGTTCGATCAGCACTTCGGTCAGCTCGTCACGATGGGCTGATACCCAGGCCTTGGCCTCGTCGGGCGAGACCAGGTTCCAAAAGGCTGCGATCTCGCCGTGGGTGGCGAAACCGAGGCGGGCAAGCGCGCTGCGGCAGGCCCAATCGACGAAGTCTTCGCGGCTTACCTCCGGCTCGCGGAATTCAGCGGGGATAACGCGCTCGGTCAGATCATAGATCTTCTGGAAATTCGAGCGGCCGGCGATGGCGAACTTGCCGGTGTGCCAGAAATATTCGAGCGCCGTCTTGTTCGGATGCCAGTTCCACCAGCCGCCGGAGGCGTGGCCATCGGCCTTGACGTCGCGCGCCAGCATCGCGCCGTCGCGCCGCACACGTTCATAGGTCTCCTCGAAAGCCGCCTCGAAACCCTCGCCGCGCCACTTGCGCCAGCGCTCGACGAGGACTTTCTCCTGGTGGCGGAACTTGTGCTTCCAATATACGAAGAAGGCGCTGGGCAGGATGGAGGCGTCGTGCGTCCAGTGCTCGAACAGCGCGCGCTCCTTTTCGAGCAGTGCCTTCAGATGCTCGCGCCGATAGGTCTGGTTGCGGGAAAACAGGATCTGATGATGCGCCCGCTCCACCGTCTGGATGCTGTCCACCTGGACGAAGCCGAGATCGTGGATCAACTGCAGCAGGCCGGCCTTGGTCAAGGCACGGTTCGGTGAGGCGCTGAGGCCCTGCTTGGCAAGAAAGACACGGCGGGCATCGGAATTGGACAGCAGATTCGTCATGCATCCATCATAACGCGGAAAATCTTCCTAGCCACCCGATTATCCGCCCAAGTGTCGACGTCGCGATTTGCGCTTTCATCATCCTTGCTTCCCCGTATAGAAGCACTGCTGTCGGGTTGGCGCCAATGGCTGCCCCTCACCCTAACCCTCTCCCCGTAAACGGGGCGAGGGGACGTGCCCTGCGAGGGGCCTGCGGGGAACCGAGAGGGCGCGGCATGGTCCCTTCGCCCCGTTTACGGGGAGAAGGTGCCGGCAGGCGGATGAGGGGCCGGCATCGGCAACCCCTCCGGTAGAAAATGCGAGGGACTTGGTTTGGATATTCAATTCGAAAGTGCAGGTGTCAGTTTCGGGGCTCGGGTGGCGCTCGAGCCGCTGACGCTCGGCATCACGGGCAAACGGATTGGCATCATCGGACTGAATGGCTCGGGCAAGACCACCTTTGCGCGGCTGATCAATGGGCTGACCAAGCCGACCACTGGCCGCGTCATGGTCAACGGCCGCGACACGGCCGACGAGAAGACTGTTGGCGCCGATGTCGGCTTCATCTTCCAGTCGCCGCAGAACCAGATCATCCTGCCGATCGTCAAGGACGACATCGCCTTCGGGCTGAAGCGGCGCGGCTTCAGCAAGGCTGAGATCGAGGCAAGGGTCCAAGGCGTGCTGGCCCGCTTCGGCGCCGAGGCGCTAGCCGATCGCCGGGCGCACGAGCTTTCCGGCGGCGAGCTCCAGCTGGCGGCGCTCTGCTCGGTGCTGGCGACCGGCCCGGGCATTCTCATCCTTGACGAGCCGACCAACCAGCTCGATCTCAAAAACCGGGGGCTGGTCGAGAGGATCATCGCCGGACTGCCGGAAAGCGCCATCGTCATCACCCACGACCTTGAGCTGATTGCCGGTTTCGATCGGGTGCTCGTGTTTCACGAAGGGCGGCTTGCCGCCGATGCGCCTGCGGCCGAAGCGGTCGCCCGCTATCGGGAGATCGCCGCCTGATGCAGACGCTCTACGTCGAAAGCAACAGCCCGATGCACCGGCTCTCGCCGCGGGTAAAGCTCCTGTCGCTGACGGCCTTCGCCATCCTGCTGTTCATCGGCCACAATCTCCTCCTGCTCTCGGGCGCCGTGCTGGTGGCGGCGGTGCTCTACGGCACGGTCGGCCTGCCGCTCGGCGAGGCGTTGCGACGGCTGCGGCCGATCTTCCTGACGATTGCGGTCGTCGCCCTCTTCAACTTCATCTTCAATCCCTGGCAGGCGGCGCTCGTGCCCGTGCTACGGTTGACGGCGCTGATGCTTCTCGCCGCCAGCGTGACGGCGACGACTTCAATTACCGAGTTCATCGACGAGGTGACGGCGCTTGCCCGCCCGCTCGAACGCACCGGCCGGGTTCAGGCCGACGATATCGGCCTTGCTCTCGGACTGGTGCTGCGCTTCGTGCCTGAGATCGTCAACCGTTACCAGGCGATCCGCGAGGCGCACATGGCGCGTGGGCTGAAGGTCCGGCCGACAAGTATGCTTGCGCCGCTGATCATTCTGACGCTGAAGGACGCGGATAATGTCGCCGCGGCGATTGACGCGCGCCGCATTCGGCGGCATGGAAGTTAACGATTTTTTAATACGGAGTTCATGATGAGCACCCGCGACCTCGTCCTTACCGCCCTCTTTGCCGCGATCATCGTGGCGCTCGGCCTGCTGCCGCCGATCTCGCTCGGCTTCATTCCGGTGCCGATCACCGCCCAGTCGCTCGGCGTCATGATGGCCGGCGTCGTGCTCGGCGCCCGGCGCGGCGCGATCGCCGTGCTGATCGTGCTGCTGCTCGTCGCGATCGGCCTGCCGGTGCTTTCCGGCGGCCGCGGCGGCCTGGCGATCTTCGCCTCGCCGACAGCTGGCTTCCTCGTCGGCTGGATCTTTGGCGCCTTCGTCACCGGCTATCTCAGCGAGCGCCTGGTCAACCATGGGCAATCCGGCCTGGTGCAGACGGTGAGCTTCTTCCTCGCCGCCATGATCGGCGGCATCGTCGTGCTCTACGCCTTTGGCATCACCTATCTCGCGACCGTCGCAGGCCTCGGCTTCACGAAAGCCTTCGTCGGCTCGATGGCCTTCATTCCGGGCGATGTGATCAAGGCCGTCGTCGCCGCCCTGCTCGGCCGCGCCGTCATGGTCGGCTATCCCCTGCTGCCGGCGCGCGCTTGAGCGTTTAGGGCCTATCCATAGCGTCAGTGGCCGCCTTCCACCGAAGGTGGCCACTGCGTATTAGAGGATGTCGCATGGATGCTCGGGGCAAGCCCGAGCAGGACGGAGAGTGGGGTCAAGGTCGAGGCAAGAGCCGAGAAGGGGGAATTCGGACATCATTGCGCCTCGGGCCTACTCCCTCTCCTCAATTTTACCCCTAGACCCGAGACTCCCTCGCCAGAAAAACGGCAGCCCGTTGCCCAAGTCGATCGAGCAATCCTCGCAAAAGGCTCCGCATCGGCGGCTCTCCCCATTTGCATACGGCAAGCGACATGGCGCAAATGATCGCGACGGCCAAAGCCAGTGCCAGCAGCGGCGCCATTCCGCGGGCGGTCAGCCAGTCGAGAAGTTGGACGCCGATGGCGAGATGCAGGAGATAGAGCGGATAGGTCATCGCGCCGAAGGTTTTCACCGATCGAAGCAACAAGCTTGGCAGACGGCTGATCCGCTTGGCATAGCCGACGCTTGCGACGATCGATATCAATCCAGCCAGCCAGATTGCGATTGCGGGAAAGGAGGAGAAAGAATGACCCGCTGCGGCGAGCGTGCGGTCGCTGCTGTTCTCTCCGGCCATGTAGATCTGGGCGCCCCCCGCCGCCAAGGCGCAGAAGAAGCCCAGCCAGGATATCCCACTCATCCGGCCTTGGGACAGCAGCCAGATATAGATGCCGACGGCAAATTGGCAGCCGTAGTAAAAGGGGATGGCCCGCCAGGCGGTCTCGGTGAACATGTCCTGTATGGCTGCATCGGGAACGGCGTAAGACAGCGCGATGAAAGCCGCGCTGGCCAGCGACAGGCCGAGCGCCAGGGCGGACATCCTCGTCTTCTGCCCGGTCGCGCACATGATGAAGACGATGGCGTAGAAGCAAATCTCGCATGCCAGGGTCCAATACTGGCCATCGATCCAGGGCCCCCCGGGATAGAGCGTGATCGAGCGCAGATAGCTCATGAGGATGCGCCAGTTGACGTCCTGTGTGGCAATGACGATCAGCGTCAGCGATGCGCAGATCCATACCGCCGGATAGAGCCGCAGAATACGCCCCTTGAGAAATGACAGGGCGCTGGCGGAAGCGGCGGAATTGACGATGACGAAGCCCGATATGACGAAGAACAATTCGACGCCGACCCATCCGGGCTGGGCGACATTCTCGATCGCCGGCATTTTGTACGGTCTGAGATATAAAGGCGAGGCCCAGGAAGTAAATCCGAGATGGAACACTGTCACCATCAGGGCACATGCAAAGCGCAGTGCGTCGATCCCGTAAATATACGGGTTTCCCGCCGCAGATTTAGCCATATTGATTGTCTCCAACACCTTCGCCCAGCCCGCCTCGACAGACATAGGGCTCAAGTTTCCTGTGACGACCCATAAATTGGATTGCGTGTCGGATCCGTTCGTCTATTCGCCCGTCAGATCAGTTCCGCAATCCTCGAGCGGGCCTGACATTCCGGCCTATTTGGAGGCCTGGTACGGAGTGGAGTTCGGGCAACAAAAAACCGCCTTGAGGCGGTCGGGCATGCTATCGATTTCGTTTGATCTAGTCTCCTCCACCGTCCCCGCCACCTCCGTCGCCGCCATCGCAGCCCCCGTCATCAGAGACCTCGAACCCAATTCCGCCGTCGCTACCTGAACCCGGACTTCGCCTGGTGTTTGCGCTGGTCTGGGCGGTTGCTCCTGCTCTTACCGCGGTCAGGGCAAAGGCCAGTAGGCCTGCGACGAGCATGGTCGTCAGAAGATATGAATCCAATCAGTTTCCTTTCGTTTGCTTCAGGAAAGCTCGTTTCCTGATCAAAAGTGTAGATTGTTTTTCGATCGCCGCAATAGCACCAATATGAAACTTTCATGACATTTCAGCTCGGGTCAAAACGAGCCGTGCCCTGTGGTTTCCAGCCTATTCCATGGTCGGCGGGCCGCCTGATCGACACTCCGCCGTGAACCATTCCGCAAAGCGGCGAACCGGCTTCTTCGCCCAGGAGCTGGTGATCAGGTAATAGCCTTGAGTCTCTGCCGTCGAAATGTCCGAGAGCACAACGAGGTCGCCGCGATCGATCTCTCGCCGGAACACTTCGACAGGGCATAGTGCGACGCCATGCCCGGCGATCACTGCCGTGGCAAGAATGTTGAAGTCCTGGAATATCGGCCCGCGAAGCGGGTCGGGCGCCGTTATCTCAGCCTTTCGGAACCATTCCTTCCAGCCGTCCATGGATTCATCGTGCAGCAGTTCGGCTGCCGCAAAGGGAACGCCGTCGGCCATCCAGTTTCGCTTTGCCAGATAATGAATGCTGGCCACCGGCTGGTTGCGCCTGGAGAAAAGCAGGCGGCTCTCCCGTCCCCCTGACACGTCTTCTCCCATGGTAATGAGAACATCCAGGCTTTCGTCATCGAAGCGCTCTTCCGCTTTTGCATAGACGATCCTGACATCAAGATCAGGATCGCTCTCCCGAAAAGATGGAAGTGCCGGAACCAGCCAGCGCGACGCGATCGAAGGAATGCATCCCACGGTTATCGAACGCATATTGTGGTCTCTGCGCATGTTGCCGGTGGCGTGGGCGATGGCAGCGAGCGAGCCCGAAACGGCCAGGTAATATTCGGCGCCCGCCGGCGTCAGTGCAACGCCGCGTCCGGATTTTTGCAGCAGCTTGCGTCCCATCCATGTCTCCAGATGTTTGATCTGGTGACTGATCGCGGCATGGGTCACGTGCAGTTCGTCTCCGGCCTTTGAAAGACTCATGAGCCGGGCGGTTGCTTCGAAGGCTCTCAATGCGTTCAGCGGCGGCAGTTGCATATGTTCGAATTCCTCACATAAGCAGCAGGATCCATTCGCCGCCCGATATGTCAAATCTTTTAGTATCACTCCGAACGTGCCGGAGAATATCCGATCGCCCTCGGCCCGCGCCAGATTATGTGTAGAATATTCTAACAAGTCTCTCAAATTAGATCATTTGAAAGAGTCGCGGCTGCAGTGCCTAATGGATCACGGAGATCAAAAGATCTCAGCCATTCGCGAGGAGACGAACATGTTTGTGAGAAGCCTGAGAGAAGTCGAGCAGACCGAGCGTTTCGTCGATTGGGGCAATGGCACAAGCCATCGTCTGCTGACCAGGGATGACGGGATGGGGTTTACCGTCTGCCACACCGTTGTTCGCGCCAACACCGAAGCCCTGCTGCAGTACCGCAACCATCTGGAGGCCTGCTACTGCATCCAGGGAGCAGGCGAGGTCGAGGATATGGACGGCAATGTCTTCCCCATCCGCGCCGGCGATATCTACGTTCTCGACAAACACGATCGGCACTATTTGCGGGGTGGCAAGGATGAGGATCTCATCCTCGTCAGCGTCTTCAATCCACCATTGAATGGCACGGAACGTCACGATCTAAGCAATAGAAGCGGTTCGGAATACTGAGCCGGCCGCCCCGCCCGCACACCACGCCGTTCAGGTTTTTCGCCGCCGCGGGCGATGGTCCGGGGCGGAAAGCGATGGGTTCGGCGGTGGCCGTCAAACCAGCCCCGGCACGACGAACACCAACCAGGCGACGATCGGGCCGATAATCGCAATCAGCGCGCTATAGATCAGCAACTGCTTGAGGACCTGCTCTCGCCTGTCATCCGGCGCATTGGCAACCACGAGGGCGCCATTGGTGGAGAAGGGGCTGGTATCGACGATCGTCGTCGAGATGGCGATGGCCGCGACCACGCCTATGGCGCTGACATGTCCCTGCATGAGGAACGGAACCGCAAGCGGGATGATGGCGCCGAGCAGCGCGGTCGAGGATGCAAAGGCCGAGACGATGGCGCCGGTAAAGCAAAGCAGGAGCGCCACCAGCAGCGGCATGCCGAGACTGGATATGCCGTTCGCGACATAGTCGACCGTACCGGCCTTCTCCATGACGCCGACATAGGTGATGATGCCGGCAATCAAAAGCACGGTCGACCAGCTGACCTTGTCGATGGCCGCCTTCTGGGTCTTCGGGGACAGCAGCGCCAGCGCAACGGCGACGGTCATGGCGACCAGACCGACATTGAACTTGAAAACCAGGGCGCCGATGCCGAGCGCCGTCAGGCCGATCAGGGTGGTGATTCTCTCATTGTTCAGACGCAGCGTCGCCGCCGTATCGGCCGCCGTGCCGTAGGCATGGTCCCGGATCGGCTTTGCCGGCGTGCCGCCGTGGCCCCTGATCGAGGCCGACACGCCCTCGGGATGCAGTTCGGGCAAGGGGCCAGGTGATGTTGCCGGCGCGTGCTTCGTGACCTTTGCGCCGCCGAAGGCGAAGAACACCAGCACTGATATCGCCAGGTTGAAGAAAAAGCTCGAGAGAAACAACGACGTCGGAGCGAAAGGCAGGCCGGCCTTCGCCACGATCTGGTTGGTGATGCCGCCATAGATGCTGATCGGTGAAAAGCCGCCTGCCTGGGCGCCGTGGAT
This sequence comes from Rhizobium sp. BK049, assembly GCF_014193135.1. Lineage (NCBI taxonomy): Bacteria > Pseudomonadati > Pseudomonadota > Alphaproteobacteria > Hyphomicrobiales > Rhizobiaceae > Rhizobium > Rhizobium sp. BK049. Next base: position 35,289 of record NZ_JACHYV010000026.1, on the reverse strand, counting down.
CACCATGAGACCCATCATCACCGGGTGAATGCGGTACTGAATGGCAAAGCTCAAGGCCACAGGGGCGAGAATGGCCACTGCGGCCGGCCCAAGCGCGCCGAAACCGGTGATGACGGCGGCGACGAGGAACATCACCCATGGGATCAGGCCGATGCGTCCACGCACCAGGCGCACGGCGCATTCGACCAGCCAATCAATGGTGCCGTTGATCTGCGCGATGGCGAAGAGGTAGGTGACGGCGACGAGCGTCAGGAACAGATCGCTCGGGAAGCCGGCAAAAATATCGCCGGTCTTCATGCCGATGGTCATGGAGCCGAGAAGGAAGGCGCCGGCAAAAGCGAGCGCGCCCATGTTGATCGGCTGGATCGTCGCAATGATGAACATCGCGACCAACAGGCCTATGGCCAGTATTTCAATACCCATGATTCCCCTCCCTCCGGCGCCTCCAGCGCCGTAGCTGTTGCGTTCAAGTTTGATGCGGATGCCGGCGCGCCCTCCTCCCAGAGGGCGGTCGCCTTACGTCCTGGTGTAAAGATCGGCGTATTGCTGCCGCAGGATGTTCTTCTGAACCTTGCCCATCGTGTTGCGCGGGAGGTCGTCGGCGAAGATGATGCGTTTGGGTTGTTTGTAGCGCGCGAGGCGGTCTTGGAGGGCGCTGACAATGCTCTTTTCATCCAGGACGGCGCCAGGCTTGCACACGACGACGGCGGTGACGCCTTCTCCGAAATCGGGATGCGGCACGCCGATCACAGCGCTTTCGACGACACCGTCGATCTGGTCGATCTCGCTCTCGACCTCTTTCGGATAGATGTTGTAGCCGCCCGAAATCACCAGATCCTTGCCGCGGCCGACGATGTGGACATAGCCGTCCCGATCAATCTTGCCGAGATCGCCGCTGATGAAGAAACCGTCGGCGGTGAATTCGGCCGCGGTTTTCTCCGGCATGCGCCAATAGCCCTTGAAGACGTTCGGCCCCTTGATCTCGATCATGCCGGTTTCTTCAGGCGGCAGCACCTGCCCGCTGGCGGGATCGGTGACGCGCACCGTCACGTCAGGCAGCGGCAAGCCCACCGTCCCGGCAATCCTCTTTCCGTCATAGGGGTTCGACGTGTTCATATTGGTTTCCGTCATGCCGTAGCGCTCAAGAATCGCGTGGCCGGTCCGCGCCTGGAACGCGGAATGCGTCTCCGCCAGCAGCGGCGCCGAGCCGGAGATGAACAGGCGGATGTTGGCCGCCGCTTCTTTGCCGAATCGGGGGCTTTGCAGCAGGCGCACATAGAAGGTCGGCACGCCCATCAGCATCGTTGCCTGCGGCATCAGCGAAACGACCTCATCGGCGTCGAACTTCGGCAGCAGGAACATCGAGGCGCCGGCGAGCAGGGTGACGTTGGTGGCGACGAAGAGCCCGTGCGTGTGGAAGATCGGCAGGGCATGAATCAGCCGGTCATCTGATGTGACGCGCCAGTAGTCCCGCAGGGTCAGGGCGTTGGAGAGCAGATTTCCATGGGTGAGCATCGCTCCCTTCGAACGGCCCGTTGTTCCCGAGGTGTAGAGGATCGCGGCCAGATCATCGGCGGTGCGCGAGGCATCGACAAAGTCGGCCGGCTCGTCGCGCGCAAGATCGAGCAAAGAGCCGCTACCGTCGGAGTCGAGGGTTTCGACGATCGCGCCGTGGCGTTTGGCGATGGTCTCCACGCCTTCCCGGGCGGCCGGGGCGACGACCACCAGACGCGGCTCCGCATCACCGATGAAATAGTCGAGCTCGGCCAGCGTATAGGCGGTGTTGAGCGGCAGGTAGACGGCACCGCTGCGAAGACAGGCGAGATAGAGGATGAGCGCCTCGACGCTTTTTTCGACCTGCACCGCAACCCGGTCGCCGGGGCGGATGCCGAGCGTGTCCATCGCGCCGGCGATGCGGCCGGAAAGAGCGAAGGCGTCGTCATAGGTCCATGTGCGGGTGCTATCGATCCGGATGAACGCTGCGTCGCCGGGCGCGGCGGCCCGCATGGCATCGAAAAGATGGTTGCTCACTTTCGCCCTCCTCCAAGCGTGGAATTCATCAGTTGTACGAATGCTCGAGAGCCCTGCTGGCCATGGCCGCCGCGGCGGCCGTCATCGCTCTGGCTGAGCAGGTTTTTGACGGCGGGCGAGGCGATCACTTCGCCGCGCTGCGCCAGCGCCTCGTGGTTGGCGACGATGTCGTCGAGCTTGTAGAGGTAATTGACCATCAGACCGTGCGCCTGCTGGATAGCCTTGGGCGAGCGGTCGCCGAGGAAATTCAATCGTTCAAGCCGCGCGCCGTTGCCGAGATGGAAGCGGGCAACGGGATCGACGGGACGGCCCTCCGGCGTCCGCTCGGTCAGGAAGTAGCGCGCCGCAAGCGGCAGCAATACGCGCTCCACTTCGGCCGCGCCGTTCTCCTTGCCGGGCCAGTTCGGATCGTCGAGCAAGGCCAGCGTTTTCATGGCCGCTTCGGATAGAACCAGGCCGTCTGCCGAGGCGCGCACCTTGGCAAGCCAACGGGCAAAGCCCGGGACCGGCGACAGTGTGACGAAATTCTTCAGGCCGGGCAGGTCGCGGCGCAGGTCTTCCACGACCTGCTTGATCAGAAAATTGCCGAAGGAGATGCCGCGCAGGCCATCCTGGCAGTTGGAGATCGAATAGAAGACGGCCGTCGTCGCCTCGTCGGCATTGATCTGCTCCCTGCCCTCATCGAGCACATCGGCGATCGCCTTCGGCACGGATCGGGTAAGCGCCACCTCAACGAAGACGAGCGGCTCGTCGGCCAGTCGCGGATGGAAAAAGGCAAAGCATCGACGGTCGGCCGGCGCCAAGCGACGGCGCAACTCCTCCCAGCTGGCGATCTCATGCACGGCCTCGTATTTGATGATCTTCTCCAGGATGTTTGCCGGCGTCGACCAGTCAATGGGTCGCAGCGTCAGGAAGCCGCGATTGAACCAGGAGCCGAACAGATGCGTGAAGTCGGCATCAAGCGCGTCATAGGCTTCTGATCGGTCTTTGGAAGCAAGCAGCTGCTGACGCATACGAACGAGCGTGGCGGTGCCGTTCGGCGCGTGATTCAACCGGCGCAGAAGCTCCTGGCGCCGCGGCTCGGCTGCCTGGTGGAGCGCAATAACGGCGGCCGAACTCTTGTCGGTGCGGTAGCGTTCAATCGCCTGGTCGAGCTTGCTCGCATCAGGCCCGAATTTTTCGTGAAGCATCTGGAGGAATGCCTGCGCGCCCTCGCTGTCGAGGGCCTCCCAGCGATCAAGTATCTCGGCCGCAAGGGCCATGCCGGATGCTTCGCCCCGGCTCGACAGCAGCATTTCACAGAGGGTCTGAAGATCGGCTTTGGCGGCGGCCTGTGTGTTGCGCGAGCCGGAAAACAAAAGCTGGCGACCGTGATCCGTGATGCTTTGCAGCATGTCGGTGAAGAAAGACGCCTCGGGCATGCCATTCTCCTCTCTTCCGAAGACCAGCCGAGCGGCCATTCAGACCATCTGCTTCCCATTGTCGGGCTTCATCGGTAGTATGTAGAGTGTCATCTTTCGTACACGGCGTCAACATTCGTGTATACAAGAATGGCGCTTGTGTATGAAGGATGCGAGACAAATGTCAGAGAATGCCGGCCGGTGGCTTCGGGATGAGATTGAAAACGCGATACTTTCCTACGAGTTCGCCCCCGGTGAACGGCTTGATGAAACGGTGCTTGCCAATCGGTTCGGCGTATCGCGAACGCCGGTGCGCGAGGCGTTGATGCAGCTTGACGCCATCGGGCTGATCGAAATCCGCCCGCGCCGCGGTGCGATCGTGATAGATCCCGGCCCGCACCGGATCTATGAGATGTTCGAAGTCATGGCGGAACTCGAAGGCCTGGCGGGATCGCTCGCCGCACGCCGGCTGGACAAGGCCTCCCGGGAAGCGATCACCGCCACCCACAGCCGCTGCGAACAATCGGCCGGTGCCGGCGACAGCGATGCCTATTATTACGACAATGAGGAATTCCATAAGGCGATCTACGCGGCAAGCCGCAGCGATTTCCTTGAGGAGCAATGCCAGCAATTGCATCGACGCCTGCGGCCGTACCGCCGCCTCCAGCTGCGCGTGCGCAATCGCCTGTCGACCTCCTTCTCGGAACATTGCGCCATCGTCGACGCGATCTTTGCCGGAGATGGAGATGCCGCCCGCCGCCTGCTGCGAACGCATGTCGGCATTCAGGGCGAGAGGTTCAGCGATCTGGTGGCCAGCATGGCGTCGAGATGACGAGAGGCCCAAATTTCAGCCGGCGGAAAGCCGAGCCGCATCGCGGAGATCAAGGAACCCATCTGGCCGGGCTCTTACTCTTGAGGTTCATCTCCACGATGCGGGGAAACGAAAGTGTTTTTCTTATTCGGCCAGGCCGAGAGAAGTGCTTTCCAGAAATCCCGCAGCGCCAGAAGCAGCGCGGCTCTTTGTGTTCCATACATGAACGTCACGACGTCGTCGGCGTCCCACCGACCGGTCTCTCGCTCGTCCTTCATCGCTACCTGCCGCAACGCCCCTAATCCAAAAACCCATACAGCCAGTCGCGCGTTTCCTCCGGCAGGGAGGCCGGCTGCTCGTCCTCTCTGTTGCGGGCCTGCCAGATGATCTCGACCTCGGCGGCGCGCTCCTCCCCCGTGTCGATCGAAACCAAAAAGCCGATGGAGCGCACGCCGATCTTGTCGATGGCGGCGGTGAAGATTGCCGGCTCGTCATGGTGCAGCGGGCGGTGAAGCATGCAGGAGATCTTGCTGGCGCTATAGAGCGGTTCGTCGTCTACATCGGGCCGCGCCGACCAGAAGCTCGCAATGACGGATTCAGCGTAAGAAATATAGGAAGCCAGGAACATCTTGCCGTTCATATCGACATCGCGAAACGGCACGCGTATTTCCGTCACCCCAGGACGCTTTGACTCACTCATCAACAATACTGCCTTGCAACATTCCCCCAAACCGACATTACTGCATAATTCATTGGATCGAAACAGATTTGATTCAAAGCGTTAGAGCCTGGCTTGCAGGTTCTCGAAGGCGCGCCGCGGGTATGACGATGCGATCGGAGCAAATATTGCGAGCAACGGTTCGCGTCCCCGAGCGTGCGCAAGCGCCGCGGGAGCACTTGTTGAAATCGGCGGGCGATGCCCCATCTGCTGTGGAACATGACAGAAGCGGCCGATAGAGTGTCTCCATGAGCACCCGTCTTTACGAACACCCGATCTTCCTGGAACATGTGACGCCCGCCGGACACCCCGAGCGGTCGGACCGGATCCGCGCCATCAACGTCGCGCTGGAGCATCCGAATTTCGAACGGCTGGAGCGCCGGCAGGCGCCGCAGGCGAGCGAGGATGCGGTGCTGCTTGCCCATCCGGAGGAGCATCTTGCCGCCGTCATAAGGGAGATTCCCGAGGAAGAGGATCGGATCAACCAGCTCGAAGCCGATACTTACGCCAGCGCCAAAAGCCTGCAGGCGGCGCTGACCGGGATCGGCGGGGCGATGGCGGCCGTCGACGACGTCTTTTCCGGCCAGGCCGACAATGTCTTCGTCGCCGCGCGTCCGCCCGGGCACCATGCCGAGAAGATGACGGCGATGGGCTTCTGCTTCTTCAACAATGCGGCGATCGCCGCCCGCCATGCGCAGAAGAGGCACGGCGCCGAGCGCGTCGCCATCGTCGATTGGGACGTGCACCATGGCAACGGCACCCAGGATATTTTCTGGGACGATGCCTCGGTGCTGTTCTGTTCGACGCATCAGATGCCGCTCTATCCCGGCACCGGCGCCAAGGAGGAGAAGGGCAAGCACAATACCATCGTCAATGCGCCGCTTTCGCCGAATGTCGGCAGCGACCATTTCCGCGAAGCGTTCAAATCGCGCGTGCTGCCGGCGCTCGACGATTTCCGGCCGGATCTGATCATCATCTCCGCCGGTTTCGACGCGCATCACCGCGATCCCCTGGCGCAGATCAATCTGACGGGTGAGGATTTCGACTGGGCGACGGGCAGAGTCCTGGAACTGGCCGACCGGCACGCGAAGAACCGGGTCGTCAGCCTGCTCGAAGGCGGTTATGATCTCGAGGGGCTGGCCGAATCGGCGGGCATGCATATTCTGAGAATGATGAAGGGTTGAGAATGACTGACAGCGCCAAGCCTGAAGTATCAGGCCTTTCCTTCGAAAAGGCGGTCGCCGAACTCGAAAGCATCGTTGCCCGGCTGGAACGCGGCGACGTGGCGCTTGATGAATCCATCGAGATCTACGAGCGCGGCGAAGCGCTGAAGAAACATTGCGAGACGCTGCTTTCGGCGGCCGAGAACCGCATCGAGAAGATCAGGCTCGACCGCGCCGGCAGGCCGCAGGGCGTCGAGCCGCTGGACGGCGCCTGAGCCTACCGAACGCGGCATTTGAAGACACTTGGCGATCAGCTTTCGGTCGATCTATGATCCCCTTCCGACACCATCAGGGGACAGACAATGACGGACAGATTGAAAGGCAAAGTCGCCATCATCTCGGGCGGCGCGACCGGCATGGGGGGCGCTGCCTCGAAGCTGTTTGCGGCCGAAGGTGCGCGCGTTGCGATCATCGACCGCAATGGCCAGGCGGCCGCCGAGACGGTGAAGCAAATCCGTGATGCCGGCGGCGAGGCCGACTGCTGGACGGCCGATGTCTCGGACGAAGCCGCCGTCAATGCCGCCGTGGCCGGCGTCGAGGAACGTTATGGCGCGGTGACGGTCCTCTTCAATCATGCCGGCACCATCGTCATCAAGCCTTTCCTGGAGACGACGCTTCAGGAATGGGACTGGCTGCACGCCGTCAATGTGCGCTCGATGTTCCTGATGACCAAGGCGGTGCTGCCGAAGATGATGGCCGCCGGCGGCGGATCGATCGTCTGCACCTCGTCGATCTCGGCGGTCGCCGCCACCCCGATGGAAGTGCTCTACGACACCACCAAGGGCGCGGTGCACATGTTTGCCCGCGCCATCGCCGTCGAGTTCCGCGACCGAAACATCCGCTGCAACGCCGTCTGCCCCGGTTTCATCCGCACGCCGCACGGGCTGCGCGAGGTCGCCGACCTGCAGGCGCTCGGCGTCGATGTTTCGGATGCCGCCATCGCCGCGCAGCAGGGACGGATCGGCGAACCGGAAGACGTGGCGCGCGCCGCCCTTTATCTCGCCAGCGATGAATCGAGCTTCGTCAATGGCGCTCATCTCTTCGTCGATAACGGCTTCACCGCAATCTGACATCATGGAGCCTCTTCGGCACATCCTGTTGGACGCGCGGCGCTGCAGGGACTATCTGTGGTCGACGTCCCTGCAAGCGGAGATCCCTCATGTCCTTCTTTCCCGGTAAAGATCCCCTGCCCGGCGATGCCTTCGCCTGCGATGCGATCGAGAACCTGATCATTCCGCGCAGCAGCGATATCGGCGGCTTCCAGGTGCGGCGCGCGCTGCCGACACGGCAGCGGCGGCTGGTCGGGCCGTTCATCTTCTTCGACCGCATGGGACCGGCGATCCTGAAGCCCAATGAGGCGCTCGACGTCAAGCCGCATCCGCATATCGGCCTTTCCACCGTCACCTATCTGTTCGACGGCGAGATCCGCCATCGCGACAGCCTCGGCACCGAAAAGGTCATCCGTCCCGGCGACATCAACCTGATGACGGCAGGCCGCGGCATCGTCCATTCCGAGCGCACGCCGGACAATCTGCGCGGCCATCCGTTGCTGATGTCCGGGCTGCAGACATGGCTCGCGTTGCCCGACGACAAGGAGGAGATCGATCCTTCCTTCGCCCATACGGAAAAGACCGACATGCCGCTGATCGAAACATCAGGGGTGCGCGGCCGGGTCGTCATCGGTTCGTTCGAAGGCATGACATCGCCGGTCGGCACGTTCTCCGACACGCTCTATGTCGATCTCAACCTGCAGCCGGGCGTCCGCTTTCCCTTCGGCGCCGGCCATGAGGAGCGCGCCGTCTACGTGCTGTCGGGCGAGGTGGTCATCGCAGGCGATCGCTTCGCCGCCGATCAGTTGCTGGTCTTCCGGCCCGGCGATCCTATCACGCTGGAAGCCGGCGGCGACGGCTGTCATCTAATGCTCTTCGGCGGCGCGGCGCTGAATTCGAAACGCTATATCTGGTGGAATTTCGTCTCGTCCTCGAAGGAGCGGATCGAAAAGGCCAAGGAGGAATGGCGCACCGGCCGCTTCGATATCGTGCCGGGTGACGAAGAAGAATTCGTGCCTCTGCCGGAGGGATGACGGCGCGGGATCGCCACCGTCAGCTTCGGGAATTCAGCCCACCGCGAAATAGCGCGTCAGCGCTCCCTTCGTGCGATTGACGTAGCCGTCCAGCCAACTGTCGTCGACGTTGAGGAAGCCCGACCAGCCTTTCTTGCCTTGACGCTTCAGTTCCGCCTCGACCGCACGAAACCGGTAGTGGTCGTAGACATCGAGGATATGCACCGCATAGGCCTCGGCAAGGGCGCGGTCGCCTTTGACGATCAGCATGTTCTCATCATTGGCGTAGGAGGCCTTGAAACCGAGATTATGGCTGCCGAGGACGACGACGCAGTCATCCGATAAGGGATCGATCACCAGCACCTTGTCGTGAATGATGGCGCCGACCTTCTTGGCCGTCAGTTCCTCCGCGCCGAAATCCGCCAGCAGTTGCCGGTCGTCGATGCGCGAGGCGCGGACGATCGAGACGTTGGCCTCGTCGAACGTATGCGGCGAGATGGCGTCGACATCGTCGTCCTCGTCGTCGGGATCGTTCTTTTTGCTGGGGACATAGTTGGGCATGGCCTGGGGGCTGGAAACGGCGCCGGTGACGATCAGCTTCTGATCCTTGAGGCCGATGTCGATCGCCTCGCCGACGATGCAATCCTTGCCGGACTGTCCGGGATAGAAGGCCAGAAACAGCACCGCATGCTCGGCGCGGCGCATCAGCCGGTAGACCTCGCGAAGGTCGGGCGGTGTATCCTTGCCCTTCCTTCGGCTCTGCATGTTCGGCGAGAACCATGCTTCCACCGAAGCGCCATTGCCGGTGGGCACAATGGACGGCGTCTCGTTCGAGCGACGGAACGCCTTGCTCTGCTGGTTGTCGGGCATACCGTCATCGAATTCGACCGGCTCTTCCAGCGTTGCATTGTCTTCCAGCATCCGCTCCCAATAGGAGACATAGGCCGCGGCAACGGCATCGTTCCTGACGATCAGCGCATTGTTGGATTGGCCGGCAAGGCCCGTCGCCGTCCAGTTGGTGCTGCCGGTGAAGACGCTGCGATCCGCGCCGCCAGGCGGAATATGGACGACGAACTTGTTGTGGCCGATCTGACTCGAATTGTTGAACATGCGGTGGTGAATCTCAGCGCCGGCCTCGATCAACGCGTTACGTGCATGGGCATTGCGCACATCCCAGTTGTCACCGACCTTTCCGGTATTGGCGAGGATGAGGCTGAGCTTGTCCTTGTTGGCAAGCAGCAGGTCGAGCAGTTCCTCATCCTCGAGCTCATAGAGCGCGACAAGGAACCGGCCAGGCGCATTCATGAAGTCCTTGAGCATGGGAATGACATCGCCGGCAAGATATTTGCGGATGCCGTTTTCCGGATTGGAGATCATGTCGATCAGCTCGTTCGGCTGTTTGACGCCGTCTTCCAAAAGCACGTTTCGCAGCCACTGGGCGGCGAGGATGCCGTTGGTGAAGGTGGACTCGAACTGGCCACGCTTGCGCGTCACATGCACCGGATTGGAGGCGACGGCCGGCCCGAGATAACCGAGCGGCCGCGGAGGCCCCTCATAGGCCTTGACCGCGATCTTCTCGAAGGTGCCGTCGAGCTTTTTGATCGGCCGGCCATTTTCATCCCGCTTGTTGATTTCGACGATCTCAGGCGTCGGATCGGGCGCGGCCTGCATGCCCGGCTTCAGGTCGCCGAGCGGGCGGATTTCATAGCGCACGCGGACCTCGTCCGGTCGGCGCTTCATCTCGTTGCGGCGCTTGCGCAGCGTCAGGTCGCGCCAGGACAGCTTCTGCACCGGCCAGAGCGACGTCGTCTGCGGCAGCCAATGCGGATTACGCTGCCCCTTGAAGGCGACCCAGGCGGCGCAGGTCACCCGGTCCTCGCTGCCGTCGGACCTTATCGACACGTTACCCTGTTCGTCGAGATAAACGCGGACGACTTCGAACCCGAGGCACCCGTCGATCTTGGCATCGATGTCCCAGGCCACATAGGCGACCTCGTTATTCACGTAGGCATGCGCTGCAACAATCGTTCCCATGACCCGTCCCCCAGTCAGTCCGGCAACATTGCTACCATTCCGTGTCATATTCAAGCTGTTCGCCAGCGCTTCGCGCATTCGATCGCCCGGGCAAAATCAGGCAAATGCAACTCACAGAAATAGAAAGTGATATCTTCCGAAACCGCTCACACTTTTTTCCGCCATGCTCTAAGGTGAAAACCTTCGGTTCCTGAAATGCACTTGTTTTGCCCCGATCTAATCGAATAAAGCGAAACGAGGAAAAGCAAGAAAGAGCACCCGCCCGTGACACAACTGCCGAAGACTCCCCTGCTCGACCAGGTCATCTATCCAGCCGACCTGCGCAAGCTCGAGGATCGCGAGCTGCCGCAGCTTGCCCGCGAAGTCCGGGACGAAATGATCGATGCGGTGTCGCGCACCGGCGGTCATCTCGGCGCCGGCCTCGGCGTGGTCGAGCTGACGATCGCCATCCACAGCGTCTTCGATACGCCCAACGATCGGCTGATCTTCGATGTCGGCCACCAATGCTATCCGCACAAGATCCTCACCGGCCGGCGCGACCGCATCCGCACGCTGCGCCAGGAAAACGGCCTTTCCGGTTTCACCCGCCGGGCCGAAAGCGAATATGATCCGTTCGGGGCGGCGCATTCCTCGACCTCGATCTCGGCCGGCCTCGGCATGGCGATCGCCGCCGATCTGGAGAAGACCGACCGGCGCGTCATCGCCGTCATCGGCGACGGGGCGATGTCGGCCGGGATGGCCTATGAGGCGCTGAACAATGCCGGCGCCCTCGACGCCCGCCTCATCGTCATTCTCAACGACAACGACATGTCGATCGCCCCGCCGACGGGGGCGATGAGTGCCTATCTCGCCCGCCTCGCCTCGGGGCGCACCTATATGGGTTTCCGCGATTTCGGCAAGAAACTGACGGCCTATCTCGGCAAGAACATCGACCGGGCAATCACCCGCGCCGTCGAGCATGCGCGCGGCTACGTCACCGGCGGCACCATGTTCGAGGAGATGGGCTTCTATCATATCGGCCCGATCGATGGGCACTCCTTCGACCACCTGCTGCCGGTGCTGCGCAATGTGCGCGATAACGCCCGCGGACCGGTGCTGATCCATGTCGTCACCCAGAAGGGCAAGGGTTATCCGCCGGCGGAAGCCGCGGCCGACAAATACCATGGCGTCAACAAGTTCGACGTCATCACCGGCGCGCAGGCGCGGGTCAAGCCGAATGCGCCGAGCTATACCAGCGTCTTTGCCGAAGCGCTGGTGCAGGAAGCCGCACTTGACGACAAGATCGTCGGCATCACCGCCGCCATGCCGAATGGCACCGGCCTCGACAAACTCGCCGAGGCCTTTCCGTCGCGCTGTTTTGACGTCGGTATCGCCGAACAGCATGCCGTGACCTTCGCCGCCGGGCTTGCGGCGGAAGGCTACAAGCCGTTCGCCGCCCTCTATTCCACCTTCCTGCAGCGCGCCTACGACCAGGTCGTGCACGACGTGGCAATCCAGGGCCTGCCGGTGCGTTTCCCGATCGACCGCGCCGGCTTCGTCGGCGCCGACGGGCCGACCCATGCCGGCTCCTTCGACACAGCCTTCCTCGCCACCCTGCCCGGCTTCGTGGTGATGGCGGCGGCCGACGAGGCTGAACTCAAACATATGGTGCGCACGGCCGCCGCCTATGACGCCGGCCCGATCTCCTTCCGCTATCCCCGCGGCGAAGGTGTGGGCGTCGACATGCCGGCGCGCGGCGAAATCCTGCAGATCGGCAAGGGCCGCATCGTCAAGGAAGGCACCAAGGTGGCGCTGCTCTCCTTCGGCACCCGGCTTGCCGACTGTCTGCTTGCCGGCGAGGATCTCGACGCCGCCGGGTTGTCGACAACGGTCGCCGACGCGCGTTTCGCCAAACCGCTCGACCACGACCTGATCCGCCAGCTCGCCCGCCACCACGAGATGCTGATCACCGTCGAGGAAGGCTCGGTCGGGGGCTTCGGCAGCCAGGTGATGCAGTACCTTTCGAGCGAAGGCCTGCTCGACAACGGCCTGAAGATCCGTTCGCTCGTCATGCCCGACATCTGGATGGAGCAGGCCAAGCCCGAAGCGATGAATGCCCATGCGGGATTGGATCGCGCCGGGATTGTTTCGACGGTGTTCCGGGCGCTAGGGCGCGGTGTTGCGGTTGGGGTTGCGGGGTAGGCAAATTTTTGAGGGTTGCGCCGCCCCTCATCCGCCTGCCGGCACCGACCGGGGTCGAGCCACGGGTCTCGACCCGTCCTTCGGACCCCCGTAAACGGGGCGAAGGGACCATGCCGCACCCTCTCCGTTCTCCATTAACCTTTCGCAGGGCACGTCCCCTCGCCCCATTTACGGGAGAGGGTAAGGGTGAGGGGCGGTTCCTGCTCGCACCTATGCCAATCTTCTCAATAAAAAAGGGCAGCACATCACTGCGCCGCCCTCTTCCTTAGCCTTTCCTTCCGAAAGCGCGCTCTCAGAACTCCGTCCAGTCCTCCTGAACCGCAACCGCAGCGCTCGCCTGTTTGCCGCCGAAGGCCTTGGTGACCTTGCTGGCGAGTGCGCGGGCCGGTGACGCGATGGGGCGCGAGGCCGGCGTTGCGGCTGCCGTCCTCTGGACCGGAGCGGCAAGCTCGGTTCCGAGCTTGAACTGGCGCAGCAGCTCGTCCAGGGCGCTTGCTTCCTGGGCAAGCGCATGGCTTGCAGCGGTCTGCTGCTCGACCATCGCCGCATTCTGCTGCGTGCCCTGATCCATGTTGTTGACGGCGGTATTGATCTCCTGCAGGCCGATCGACTGTTCGCGCGTGGCGGTGACGATCGCGTTGACGTTGCGGTTGATCTCCTGCACCTCGGCGACGATGGCTTCCAGCGCCTTACCGGTCTCGCCGACCAGCGTGACGCCGGTTTGCACATGCGTGCCGGAATTGGTGATCAGGTCCTTGATTTCCTTTGCAGCCTTGGCGGAACGCTGCGCCAGCTCGCGCACTTCCTGGGCGACGACTGCAAAGCCCTTGCCTGCCTCGCCGGCGCGTGCCGCTTCGACGCCGGCGTTCAGCGCCAGGAGGTTGGTCTGGAAGGCGATGTCGTCGATGACGCCGATGATGTTGGAGATTTCGCCGGAGGATTTTTCGATCTGCTGCATGGCCGAGACCGCCTTGCGGACGACATCGCCGGATTTTTCGGCGCCGAGGCGGGTGCGCTCGACGAGATTGCCGACATCCTCGGCGCGCTTGGCGCTGTCGCGCACCGTCGTCGTCACCTGCTCGAGCGCTGCAGCGGTCTCTTCGACGGCTGCGGCTTGCTGCTCGGTGCGATGGGCAAGATCGTCGGCAGCCGAGCGGATTTCGCCAGCGCCTGCATTGATCGCCGAGGCATTGCGGCCGACTGACTGAAGTGCCGCCTGCAGCTTTTCGACGGCGTGGTTGAAGTCGTTGCGCAGGCTGTCATATTGCGGCGCGAACGGCGTCTGGATGCGGGCAGCGACATCGCCGACGGCAAGGCCGGCAAGGCCACCGGCGAGAGCGTCGACGGCATTGCGGAGCTCGCCTTCTTCGCGCGCCTTCTGCTCATCGCTTGCCTGGCGCTGGCGCTCTGCATCGTCGCGCATGCGGTCGGTTTCCCCGGCAAGACGCAGCTTCTCGATCGCCGCCTGCTTGAAGACCAGGACCGACTTGGCCATGCGGCCGATCTCGTCGCCGCGTTCGACAGCCGGAACCTCGATATCGTTCTGGCCGCCGGCGAGCCGGTCCATGGCAGCGGTCATGCCGACGACCGGGCGGACGATGGTGCGCGACATCAGCCAGGCAAGAAGGGCGGCGGCAAGCGAGGCGACGATGCCACCGGCAAGCAGCGTCGTCGTCAGATCGCTGTTGGCATCAGCCCGGATCGCAGCGAGCGCATTCGACTTTTCGCGGGCGGTCGCCTTGATCTTGGCGGACGCCTGGCGGAAACCGTCGAGCTGACCCTTGGCGGCGTTGACGCCGATCTTGACGACCTCTTCGATCGGCATGTCGGTTTCCTTGCGCGCCTTGGTCTGCGGTTCGGCAAGTTCATGGAAATAAAGGTCGGCCGCCTTCTGCATGCCGTCGATCATCTCGACCAGCTGCGGCTCGCCGGCCGCGGTCTGCTTGGCGGCGGCGATTGCCTTCAGCATGCGCTCGCGATTGGCGAAGACATCGCCATAGGTGCTGTCGCTGCGGAAGAGAATGAAGCCGCGCAGGTTGACCGCCTGCTCGAGCATGGCCTGCAGCGCATCGTCGATCTGGTTGACGAGCAGCTCCGATTTTTCCTGCTCGGTGGAGGCGGCCGCCGATGCCGTCGCCTTGGAATAGACGAAAGACGAAACGGACACGAAGATCAGAATGAGGGCTGCGAACGTGGCCGCAAGCTTCCCATTCAAGGATATGTTTTTAACAGACATCGGTGAGTTCTCCTGGCGACAGTCGGCGCGGCGAGACACAGTCGCGCGCAAGGCGCAACCGCAGAGACTTGGAATTGGAAACATGATCGGCGGAAGACGCCTGCGCCTTCATGGCACGAAGCGGTTCGGACCAACCGCTGCAATCGTGCCGACCCTATGCGGACAGGCTTTAAATTTGTTTAAATCGCGGATCGCAGGAATTGCCCTGCAACCGGCAGGAATAAAATGCTTGCAAGCGGCGGCTTTGCCGGTCATTCACAGCCGATGTCCGATCAAAACAGCCAACGCCTCGACCAGCTTCTCGTCTCCCGCGGCCTCTTTGCCAGCCGCTCTCGGGCGCGCGACGCCGTGCAGCGCGGCACGGTCCGGATCGCCGGTGAGGTGGTAACCAAGGCCGGCGCGCTCTTCGGCGACGATGCCGATATCGAGATCGACGACCCGGCACAGGCTTACGTCTCGCGCGCCGCGCTGAAGCTTGCGGCCGCTCTCGACCATTTCCGGCTCGATCCGGCCGGCCATCACTGTCTCGATATCGGCGCCTCCACCGGCGGCTTCACCGAAGTGCTGCTGCTCAGGGGCGCCCGGCACGTCACCGCAATCGATGTCGGCCATCGGCAGATGCATCCGCGGCTATCCGGCGATCCGCGGGTGACGAACCGCGAAGGCCTCAACGCCCGCAGTCTCAGCGCCGACGATATCGGCGAGCCCGCCACCTTCATCGTCTCCGATGTCTCCTTCATCTCGCTGAAGCTGGCGCTGGCTCCGGCGCTCGATCTCGCTGCGGCGGGTGCTGTCGCCGTGCTGCTGGTCAAGCCCCAGTTCGAGGCCGGGCGCGAGGCGATCGGCAAGGGCGGGCTATTGAAGGATCCCTCGTCTGCTCCGGCCGTCGCATCCGAATTGGAGCGCTGGTTCACCGAGGACATGGGCTGGAAAAGCCTCGGCCTCATCTCCTCCCCGATATCAGGCGGCGACGGCAATCAGGAATACCTTCTAGCAGGATTGAAACCGTGAGCACCGAAACCGTCACGATCGAAAAACTCGGCACCCAGGGCGACGGCATCGCAAGCGACGCCGGCGGGCCTGTCTACGTGCCCTTTTCCCTGCCTGGGGAAACCGTGGCGATCGCCCGCGTCAAGAGCCATGGCACGATCATGTCGATCGCAGCGCCCTCACCCGACCGGCAGGAGCCGCCCTGCCGGCATTTCGGTCCGGACGGCATCAACGGCACCTGCGGCGGCTGCACGCTGCAGCATCTGGCCGACGGCCCCTACCGCGCCTTCAAGCGCCAGCTGGTCATCGACGCGCTGAAATCCAAGGGGCTGACGCCTGAGGTCGGCGAAATCGTCCCGGCTCACCCGGGCGAGCGACGGCGCGTGGTGTTTGCGGCGCGCAGGACCGAGAAGGACATGCTGATCGGTTTCAATCAGGCCGAAAGCCACCACATCGTCGCCATCGAGGAATGTCCGATCTCGTCGCCGGGCATCGTCGCCCGGCTGCCGGCGATCAAGGCGATCGCCGCGTCGCTCGCGACCAGCGCCGAAGCCTTCCGGATCGCCGTGCTTGAAACGCTCTCCGGACTCGATGTAGCGGTCGACGAAATCAAGAAGCTCTCCGACCCGCAGCGGCGCAAGGCGATCGAGACGGTGCTGGCCTTGCGCGGCATTGCCCGCGTGACGGTGAATGGAGAAATCCTGGTCGAGCCATCGAAGCCGCTCCTCGATTTCGGCGGCGTCTCTGTTTCGCCGCCGTCGGGCGGCTTTGCCCAGGCGACCAAGCCGGCCGAAGAGGCGATGGCGGAACTGGCACTCGCCCATGCCGGCAAGGCGAAGCGGATCGCCGATCTCTTCGCCGGCGCCGGCACGTTTTCGCTCAGGCTGGCGCGGATCGGTCGCGTCCATGCCGTCGAAGCCGAGGCCAAGGCGCTCGCCGCCCTCGACCAGGCGGCCCGCAAAACCCAAGGCCTGAAACCGGTGACGGTCGAAAGGCGTGATCTCTTCCGACGTCCGCTGATGACGCAGGAGCTGAAGCCCTATGACATGGTCGTCTTCGATCCGCCGCGCGCCGGCGCGGAGTTCCAGTGCAAGGAGCTCGCCCGCTCGGCGGTGAAGAAGATCGCCGCCGTCAGCTGCAATCCGCTGACTCTGGCGCGCGATCTCGCCATCCTCGTCGAGGGCGGCTACCGCATCACCGGCGTCACGCCGATCGACCAGTTCCTCTGGACTTCACATGTCGAGGTGGTGGCGACGCTGGAGAAGTAACCGGCGTCATTCGGCAATCGGAAACGCCCGCGGCGAGCGCGGGCATCTCCGATGACAACCTTTGTCAAGCTGCGCGGCGGACAGCCAAGGCTTCCTGAGCGCCGAGTCTGAACTGCGCCAGAAGCCGCATCAGTTTCGCAGCCTCCTGGGCAAGACCATGGCTGGCGGCCGTCTGTTCCTCGACCATGGCTGCATTTTGCTGGGTGCCCTGATCCATCGTGTTGACGGCAGTGTTGATCTCGGCGAGGCCCGTCGACTGTTCACGCGTGGCGATCACAATCGCCTCGACATGGCGGCTGATTTCCTGCACCTGCGCAACAATCGACTGCAGCGCCTTGCCGGTATCGCCGACGAGTGTGACGCCTGAACGAACCTGAGCATTCGAAGTCGTGATCAGACCTTCGATTTCCTTGGCGGCCTGGGCCGAACGCTGCGCCAGTTCGCGCACTTCCTGGGCAACGACGGCAAAACCCTTGCCGGCTTCACCAGCGCGTGCGGCTTCGACGCCAGCGTTGAGAGCCAGCAGGTTTGTCTGGAAGGCAATATCATCGATAACGCCGATGATGCTTGAGATCTTCTCCGAGGACTGTTGGATGCCGGTCATGGCATCGACGGCCTTGCTGACGATCTCGCCCGAATGTTCGGCGTCGTTGCGTGTGCGGCCAACCAGACTGCCGGCCTCTTCGGCGCGGCGAGCAGTATCCTTGACGGTCGTGGTGATCTCTTCCAGAGCGGCAGCCGTTTCCTCGACGGAGGCGGCCTGCTGTTCGGTGCGGCGGGCAAGACCGTCCGCGGCGGTACGGATTTCCGTCGCTCCAGCGTCGATTGCATGGGCATTGCTGCCGACGGCATGGAGGGCAGCGTCCAGCTTGGCGACGGAGGTGTTGTAGTCGCTGCGCAAGCGATCGAGGTGGGAGGCAAAAGGCGTATCGATGCGATGGGCAAGATTGCCTTCGGAAAGTGCTCCGAGCGCGCCAGCAAGCGCATCGACGGCCTCACGGATTTCCGCCGCCTCACGCGTTTTCTGCGCTTCGCGTTCCCGGCGCTCGCGCTCCGTCAGCGAACGGCCCTGCTCGGCTTCGTCTTCCAAGCGCTCCCGGTCGACGGCATTCGCTTTGAACACGGCAACGGCCTCCGCCATCGAGCCGATCTGATCACGGCGCTCTTCGCCTGGAATGACGGCGGAAAGATCACCGGCGGCAAGCTTCTGCATGGCAGCGGTCATCGCCGTGATTGGACGGATGACGAAGCCGTGCAGCAGCCATGCCATGGCGGCAATCATGATGCCGACGGCAAGGAGGGTGGCGACAAGGGCTGCGATGCGGAACTGATTGAGCGTCGCGAAGGCTTTGTCGCTGTCGACCACGAAGCCGAGATACCATTTTACAGTCGGAAGACCTTCGACCGGCACGAAGGACACAAGCACCGGTTTGCCGGCAAATTCGGTCTCGGTGAGGCTGCCGCCGATTGTCGGCGTGATCGTCGGGAAGGCATCGGCCAGCGTCTTCGTTACCAGCTTCGCATCGGGGTGGATGAGAATTTGGCCGCTGTTATTAACGAGGAAGGCCTCGCCCTGCCCGCCAAGATTGATCTCCTTGATCATCTTGACCATGGTTTCCAGCGAGAAATCGCTGGCAGCAACGCCGGCGAGCTTGCCATCGCGGGAAACCGGAACGGCAGAGCTGATGATGAGATTGCCGCTGGATGCGTCAGTATAGGGTTCGGTCAGCACGGGGGCGTTTGCCTTGACGGCATCCTGATACCAGGGACGCTTGCGCGGATCGTAATCAGCCGGCAGCGGCAGGTCCGGCCACGACGTGAAGACGCCCTGCTCATCGCCGAGGTAGGTGCTGACAAACTGGGTGGCGAGCACATTGTTCTGCAGAACCTTGCGAACACCGTCACGATCGACTGCCTTGCCAACAGCATCGCCGACCATGGCGGTCAAGATGACGCGCCCGTTCATCCAGTTGGCGAGGCTGTGGGCGGCCTGCTCGCCAGAGGATTTGATATTCGCTTCGATCGAAGCGGTAGTCACGCTACGCTGAACGTGATCGATGTAATAGGAAAAGGCGGCGAAAGCAGCTAGGACTACGACAGACGCTGCAACCAGGATGCGCGTCATCAAATTGGTCTTCTTTGTCATGCCATGCACTCCATCAAATAGATTCGGGGGCGCAACGGTTAAGCACGCCGCGACATGGGCGGCGACACCGTTGGATGAATTTGAACAAGGGGGTCAAGCACATCATGCGCCCGGACGGCCGAGGGGATCCGTCGCGCTCTAGTTATTTAGCTTATACTTAAAAGGAGCTTAAAATCTCAGCAAAAACCATGAAATTATAGGGGCTCAACGTCGCATAAAAGCTTCGAAAGCGGCCCGCGCCTCTGCACTTTTCAGTCGGGCTGCGAAATGGCGAGCCTCTTCATCGATACGGGCGATAATTTCCTCCCGCGGACCGCGGACGAGCTCACGGGAGATGCGCAGCGCCTCGGGCGGCTTAGCGGCAAGCTTTGCGGCAGCGGCCAGTGCCTGTCGTACAACCTCTTCCGGCGTCGTCACCTTCCAGACAAGCCCGGCCTCCCGTGCCTCCTCGGCGCTGAAGGCCTCTCCGGCAGCGAGCATGGCAAAAGCCCGCTGGTGACCCATGATGCGCGGAGCAATCAAGCTGGACGCAGCTTCCGGCACCAGAGCCAGATCGACGAAGGGCGTGCGGAACTGGCTGCGGTCGGAAGCGATCGTCAGGTCGCAATGCAGGTTGAGGGTCGTGCCGATGCCGATCGCCAGGCCGTCGACCCCGGAGACCAGCGGCTTTTCGGATCTGACGAGCGCGTAGAGAAAATCGATCAGATCCTCTCCCATGCCGCCGCCCATGGCGACGGCCAGAAAATCGGCGATGTCGTTGCCGGCGGAAAAGCTGCCTTCAGTGCCGAGGAAGACCGTCACCCTGATCGTCGCGTCGGCATTGGCGGCATTCAGCGCATCGGTCATGGTGCGGTACATCGCCCGCGTAAAAGCATTCTTTTTTTCCGGCCGGTTGAAGCGGATGAGCTGGACGCCGGGATGGGCGGAAGGCTGCTCGACGACGATATGATCAGTCATGGGGATCTCCTCAGGCAAGCAGAATGCGGGCGGCGGCAAGGCTTGCCGCGCCGTTGACGATCCGGTCGCGAAGGGCTGCGGTCTCGGAAAGCAGGTTTTCAGCGGCGAAGCGGCAGAGCGCGATGCGGCCCTCGGCTTTGCCGTCGCCGCTCTCGGACAGGCCACCCTTGGCAAGATAACAGCCGGTGAGCACCAGCCCGAACAGGCGCTGATAGGGCGTGGCGCCGGCAAGCGCTTCCGCGGTCCTGTCATCTGCCAGCGCCTTCAGGAGCCAGATCGTAGCCTGCTCCAGGTCGGCGACGGCTGCATCGAGGCGCGCGGCCGTCTCGCCGAAACCATCGAAATTCGAGCGGCGGACATCGTCGGCGATCCCCTTCAACTCGGCGATGAAGCCTTTTACCTGATCGCCGCCGGAAAGCGGCAGCTTGCGGGTAACGAGATCGATCGCCTGAATGCCGTTGGTGCCCTCGTAGATCGGCGCGATGCGGGCATCGCGGAGATAACGGGCCGCACCGGTCTCCTCGATGAAGCCCATGCCGCCATGCACCTGGATGCCAAGCGAGGCGACCTCGACGCCGGCATCGGTTGAAAAGGACTTGGCGATCGGCGTCAAAAGCGCGGCACGCTCCTGCCAATGGCGGCCGTCGGGTGCCCGGCGGGACATGTCGATCGCGTGGGCGCAGGCATAGGAGATGGCGCGCGAGCCTTGGGTCAGCGCCTTCATGGTCAGGAGCATGCGGGCGACATCGGGATGTTCAATGATCGGGCTCATGCCGGCGCCCGACCAGCCCGGGGCCTTGCCCTGCGTGCGTTCGCTTGCATAGGCGATAGCCTTCTGAGTGGCGGCCTCGGCGATCGCCACGCCCTGCATGCCGACGGCGAGGCGCGCATTGTTCATCATCGTGAACATGCAGGCGAGCCCCTTGTGCTCCTCGCCGACCAGCCAGCCGATCGCCCCCTTTTCGTCGCCGAAGCGGCCGTCGCCATAGATCATCGTGCAAGTCGGCGAACCATGAATGCCGAGCTTGTGCTCCAGCGCGTGGCAGAAGAGATCGTTGCGGGGCCCAAGCGAGCCGTCATCGTTCACCAGGAATTTCGGCACCAGGAAGAGCGAGATGCCGCGCGTGCCGGCCGGTGCATCCGGCAGCCGCGCCAGCACCAGATGGATGATGTTGTCGGCAGCGTCGTGTTCGCCCCAGGTGATGAAGATCTTCTGACCCGATATGCGATAGCTGCCGTCGGGCCTACGTTCGGCACGGGCCTTCAGGACGCCGAGATCGGAACCGGCATGCGGCTCGGTCAGGTTCATGGTGCCTGTCCACTCGCCCGACACCATCTTCGCCAGATATTTCTCCTTGAGCGCGGCGCTGCCATGGGTGCTGACCGCCTCGATGGCGCCCATGGTCAGCGTCGGAGCGAGCGCAAAGGCCATGGATCCGGAATTCCACATTTCGAGAGCCGCGACATTCAGCATGTCAGGCAAGGCCTGGCCGCCGAAAGCCTCCGGCGCCGTCAGGCCGTTCCAGCCACCGGCAATCCAGCTGCGGTAGAGATCACGCCAGCCATCCGGCAGCCGGACCTCGCCATCGACGAGGCGGGCGCCCTGGCGGTCACCGATCTCGGCGAGCGGCGCCACCTCCTCTGTGGCAAAACGTCCCGCCTCGGCCAGGATGGCGTCGACGAGATCCTCGCCGAGATCGTCAAAAAGACCGTTCGACATCGCCCCGCCCATGCCGGCTACATGCTTCAATGTGAACGCGATTTCCTCAACGGGCGCCTTGTACATGCTTTCTCCTCCGTCGGGTGCCTGCACCTCATGCAAAGCCCTCCCCGGCAAGGGCTAGTTGATTTTTACGTAAACGTCAATTTTGTTTCATACGACGCAATGCGATAATTCCACCCGGCATGGCGCTTTCTCCTTGCACAGCGGCGCCCATGGACGGCATGGAGAACTGAAGACAATATATCGCCCTCGCAAAGGATCGGCGACCGATGGATACATTGCCCGTCAACATACCCGGTTTCGTCTGGGCCTATCGTTTCTCGCCGGATGAAAAGACGGCGGTGCGGCTGACCAACACCGCGACGGTGGCGGATCTGATCGCCGAGAACTGTTTCTACTGGCTGCATCTCAACCTTGTCGACGCCCGTGTGCCGGCCCTGCTCGAGACGCTCGACGGACTGACGGAGGAGGCGAGATCGGCATTGACGACGCATGACACGCATGCGGCGCTGACCGTCGACGAGCAGATGCTCTACGGCACGCTCGTCGACTGCCAGCGCGATTTCGACCAGGACACCAACAATCTCGGCTGGCTGCATTTCGCCATGTCGGATCGCTTCATCATCACCACAAGGCTGCAGCCGCTGCGCAGCGTCGAGCGGGCGCGCACGCTGATCGAGAAGAATCCGGGCAAATTCTCGCGGCCGGTCGATCTCTTCGAATTGCTGGTGATCGAATTCCAGCGGACGCTGATCGCGATCGTCATCGAGCTCACCGAGGAGCTGAACCAGATCGAGGATATCGTTTACGACAATGCGCCGCGCGACGAGCGCCGGCGGCTGGCGCCGGTCCGGCGGACCGTGGTGCGGCTGCACCGGCATCTGCGCACGGTGCTGGCGCTGATGCGCCGCGCCGGGGCCGCCGACGAGGACGAAATGCCCTTCGGCTTCGACGATGTGGCGCGGCGGCTGACGAGCCGGCTGGAAACGGTCGACCACGATGTCTATGCCCTGCAGGACCGGGCCCGCCTGCTGCACGAAGAAATCGATTCCAAACAATCCTCCGAGACCAACCGCCACCTCTATCTGCTGTCGATCATGACCGCCTTCCTGCTGCCGCCGACGCTGGTGACGGGTTTCTTCGGCATGAACACCGCCAACCTGCCCTTCGCCGTCGGCGATTACGGCACGGAATACGCCGTCATCCTGATCATCGCCTCGATCGCCTTCGCCTGGTGGCTGCTGCGGCGAGTGGATATTCTTTGAGGGTGAAAGGTTCAGCGTGACTCTCGGAGTGCGAGCTCGCTCCTACTCCAGCAAACGTC
Organism: Rhizobium sp. BK049; assembly: GCF_014193135.1. NCBI lineage: Bacteria > Pseudomonadati > Pseudomonadota > Alphaproteobacteria > Hyphomicrobiales > Rhizobiaceae > Rhizobium > Rhizobium sp. BK049. The sequence continues at coordinate 12,185 of NZ_JACHYV010000026.1, read as the reverse complement.
GCGGTACTTGCCACAGAGCTCACCCAACGCTCCGTCATCCCAGGACTTGACCTGGCCTGACCCGAGGATTCATGTAGGCCTCCTCCACCAGCACCGGGCATGGATCCTCTGCTCAAGGCAGCTCAAGGCCGAGAGTGGGTTAACGCTCTTGCCAATTCGCCGCCGACGCAGCGGATGGCGCGGCGTTGCGCCTATCGCATCATGCGGGACGCGGCCACTGTCAGCATTGCGACGCTTCGTCCATCTGATTATGGCCTCGGCCTTGGCGGGCAATCCCGGAGATCGGTGCCCGCGTGATCAGCTGCTTCATGCCACCTCGCGCGGAACGGTTCTTGCACGGTTACTAATATGCTCACCGTGGGGAGGCCTGATGTCATGAAGTGGCACACACCTGGAGAATTCAGCCCGCTGATGCTCGTTGTGAACGGGCCGGAAAAATACAAGCTTGTCGCGAGCCTTTGGGAGGCGGCCCAGATGCTGACGGCTTGCTGGCCGCTCGAAGACGGAGAAGAATATCTGACCGCGGTGAAGGCATGCCGCGATGCGATCCACGGGGACCTTCCTGCTGAGGACGCACGGTACGCGCTTATCCGTGCCGCCAAGGAAGCAGGCATTCCGGTGATCACCGTCGTTCACTGAGTTGTTGCGCCGTTGCTTCGTGCCACGGCCCTCCGCTTCGCTCCCCATATTTGGCCCTTCCCCTCTTCCGTTTGCGGGAAAGGGGAAGGGTGACGGGCAGCATTCGGGACCTATCGATAAGGCGAATAGCACTGCTGGCGCGGGCCGTTATAAGGCTGGAAGGTGTTGTCGTAGGCGCGGTAGGACCGGTAGCGGTTCGCGCACCAGGCGACATGAGCCGAACCCATGCGCGGCGCGGGCGCGGCGTAGCGCGGAGCGGCAATGACCGCGCCGGCGCCGAAGGCGGCGAGCGGATACCAGTAGCCGTTATAGCGGCGATAGCCGGGGCGGTAGTAGGAATAGCCGCGATAGCCGCCATACCAGCCGGGGCGGTAGTAGGCGCCGGGGCGATAGCCGGGCCGGTAGTAGTCGCGGCGGTAAGGCCGATAATAATCGCGGTAGTATTGGACGTTCTCGACAGCCGAGGTTTTTTCAACCTGCGGCGCGGCCGGCATCTGTATTGCTTGCGACGGCACGAAGCCCGTCAGCACGACGGCGGCGGCCAATACCGCGGTCGCAATTTTGTTTCTCAGGCCGATCATTTCTTTCTCTCCATTCAGCAGCGATAACCGCTTGGTCTTGCAACGCTTTCGGGAGAAAATGGTTCCAAAAGCGGCTGGACGGGCCGCTTTTGGATAAGCGGGGTCAACCGGCGCGCTCAGGCGACGGCGGAAATTTTCGCCGTTTCACCCTGCAGGCGGTTCACCATGAAGTTCGAATACCATTCGAGGAACTGCATGACGCCGCCCTCGTGCACGGCCGAATAGGGGCCGGGCTCATAGGCGGGCGAGTGGATGCCGAAGGCATTCTCTTCGACGATCCGGCGGTCCTGGTCGTTGGTCTCGGTCCAGACGTGCGTCAGTTCCTCAAGATTGTAATCGACGCCTTCCACGGCGTCCTTGTGGACGAGCCACTTGGTCGTCACCGCCGTCTCGTTGGCGCTGAGCGGCAGCACTCGGAAGGAGATAGCGTGGTCGCCGAGCAGATGGTTCCACGTCGTCGGATAGTGGAAGAGCAGCATCGTGCCGATACGATTGATCGAGATGTCGTCGGAGATCCGGCGCTGCACGGCCGGCTTGCCCGACATGGTGTAGCTTTCGGCATCCTCGATCAGCGGCATGCGGGCGGTGCGGAACTGACCATCCGGCGAGATCTGGAACTTGCTCGGCAGGCCGGCGGCCTCACAGCGCGCCCAATGGCCTGCAATCTCCGGATCGTCGGCGCCGCCGTCTGTGCCGGTGACGCTCGGGGCTTCCGGATAGGTGCGGCAGAGTTCCGGGTGATTGGCGGCGCAGTGGTAGCACTCGCGGTTGTTTTCCCAGACGAGCTTCCAGTTGCCCTTCTCGATGATCGTGCTCTGGAAAGCCACCTTAGTCTCGCCGATCCGATGCGGCGCCATATAGGGCTCGATCGTGTCGCGCACCGGCTTGAAATCGGGGGCGACGTCGGCAAGGCAGATGAAAATATAGCCTGCGACGCTCTCGCAGTGGACGGGCTTCAGGTTGAAGCCGGTTTTGTCGAAATCGTCGCCCATGTGACGGGCAAAGGCAAGTTTGCCGTCGAGATCGTAAGTCCACTGATGATAGGGGCAGACGAGACGCACGGAAGAGCCGTGCTCCTTGGTGCAGACGCGCGAGCCGCGATGACGACAGCTGTTGTGGAAGGCGCGGATGACATTGTCACGGCCGCGGACTATGACGACCGGATAGGTGCCGATCTGGACGGTGAAATAGGCGCCCGGCTTCGGCAACTCGCAATCATGGCCCATGAACAGCCAGTCGCGATAGTAGATCATCTCCATATCGAGTTTGAAATAATCCTCGTCGGTGTAGAACGGCTGTTCGAGGCTGAAGCCCTCGCGGCGGTTCTTGAGCTGACGTAAAACGTTGCTGCGAATATCCATCTTCATGTCCTCGTGCACCGGCTGCCGCCTTCAGCGGAAGGCTATGGAAGCGCGCCTGCTAACCTTCTCCTGCGGGAGAATTGTTCATGGCGCCATTTAATCACCTGGCATTCCCGCCGCTTGGTTGTAATGCGACATCGGCTTCGAAATTGACGACAGGAAGCGCGGAGGCTTCAAAACAGCCCTTCCCAGTCGACCCGATGTCCGACTCTGCAGGCAATTATCGTCAATTGCGACATTGCGTAAAGACCGGATTGGCAAAGAAGGCGGCTCTCCGGTATCGGCGATTGTCGCATTTACGACATTGCCGGCTTCCGGCCGATGCGACGGCCGCATCTTAATGCTGCGTTAAGCATACGCTCTTATCCTGCTTTCGACCTCAGACCGACAAAGCATGTAGACCATGGCCAGACTCCGCTATTTCGACGCGAAAGAAGTAATCCGGCCGCAGGAGCGGCCACTGGTCGCCGCCCATTCCGAATTCCTGCGCACCGGCCGCATCCCCCGCGACCGGCGCCACTGGCTGGCCGAGGAAAGGCGCTACCTCACCCATGACGAGGTCGCCGCAAAGACCGGCCGCAAGCTGCAGGCGGCCGGCGAGAAGACGCATCAGCACATCAACGGCTTCCACCACTCGATCCAGTTTCCGAAGATGATCTTCCACCGGACGCTGGAGGACAGCCCGCATCTCGGCTATTGCCACGTCACCGCAGCGCGCACCAAATTCGCCCGCTACGAGGAGGTCAGCTGGGCTTTCTACATCGCAAATTTCTATTCCGAAATCGGCGACAACGACAACTTCTTCGAACGGATCGACGTCGGCTATTCGCGGATGTATTTTGCCGTCGCGATCAAGCCGGGCGAGGAGTCCTCCGAAAAGATGACGATCGACCGCTCGGTGCGCGGCAACGGGCTGCTCTTTCGCACCCACGATCCGCAGGCAGCGATCCGCAACATCCTGCTGCTCGGCGCCCGCAACGAACAGCTGCGCGAAATCATCCGCCAATTGTGAGCGAACAAGGCGATTGATCGTAAGCGGCGGAAAGCCTAATGACTGCCGGAACCAGAGACGGGCAGCATATGGCACGCATTATTGATATCAGAGCAGACAGGCAGGTGGCGCTCGAAGCGGCCTGTGCCGCTCTTTCCCAAGGCTTTGCCGTCGCCATGCCGACGGAGACCGTCTACGGCCTTGCGGCCGACGCCACCAATCCGGCAGCCATCACCCGCATCTACGAGACCAAGGGACGGCCGCGTTTCAACCCGCTGATCTGCCATATGGCCGATCTCGACATGGCCGAACAGCATGCCGAGTTCGACCCGGTATCGCGGGCGCTCGCCGAAGCCTTCTGGCCCGGCCCGCTGACGCTGGTGCTGCCGGTGAAGGCTGAAAGCCCGATCCACTCTCTGGCGACCGCCGGTCTCGACAGCGTCGGCGTGCGTGTGCCCAAGGGCTTCGCCGGTGCCCTGATCGGCGCCTTCGGACGGCCGCTCGCGGCGCCGAGCGCCAATACGTCGGGCGCCATCAGCGCCACAAGTGCTGCCCATGTCGAAGCCGATCTCGGGGCGAGAATTCCATTGATCCTCGATGCGGGACCGAGCGCTGTCGGCGTCGAATCGACCATCGTCAAGGCGGAGGGCGGCCGGTTGCGGCTGCTTCGGCCCGGCGGGCTGGCGGCGCGCGAGATCGAGCGGGTCGCAGGCCAGCCGCTGCTGCGCGCCAAAAAGGCATCGGCGGCAATCGAGGCGCCCGGCATGCTCGCCTCGCATTATGCGCCGGGCGCCAGCGTGCGCCTCAATGCGACCAAAGTGGAACCGGGCGAAGCGCTGATCGCCTTCGGCGGTGCGGCGGTCGAAGGCGCGCGTAAGGCACGCATCGTCCTCGATCTCAGCCCACGCGGCGACCTGGCGGAAGCGGCGGCCAATCTTTTCGACTACATGAAGCGTGCCGATGCCAGCGGCGTATCGAGTATTGCCTTCTCGCCGATCCCGGACGACGGGCTCGGCGAAGCCATCAACGACCGGCTGCAAAGGGCTGCCGCGCCCCGCGCGACCAACTGACCCGATAGAAGCGATAGAGGATCGACCTGATGAGCAGCGCCGGCATTTCCACCGATCTTCTCGACCGTTTCGCCGCGATCGTCGGCGAAAAATATGCGCTGCGCCGCGAGGCCGATCTGGCGCCGCACCTGATCGAAAATCGCGGGCTCTACCATGGCTCCTCCCCTCTCCTGCTGAAGCCAGGTTCGGTCGAGGAGGTCTCCGAGATCATGAGACTTGCGACCGAGACCAAAACGGCGATCGTACCGCAGACCGGCAATACTGGCCTCGTCGGCGGCCAGACGCCGCGCACGGGGCAGGCCGACATCATCCTGTCGCTCGAACGCATGACGAGGATCCGCGACGTCGACCCGGTGGCGAACGTGCTGGTCGCCGATGGCGGCGCGATCCTGGCCGATGTGCAGAAAGCGGCCGAAGCGCATGGGCGGCTGTTTCCGCTCTCGCTCGGCTCGGAGGGCTCCTGCCGCATCGGCGGCAATCTCTCCACCAATGCCGGCGGCACGGCCGTGCTTGCCTATGGCAATATGCGCCAGCTCTGCCTCGGCCTCGAAGTGGTGCTGCCGACCGGCGAGATCTGGGACGGCCTGCGCCGCCTGAAGAAGGACAATACCGGCTATGACCTGCGCGATCTCTTCATCGGCGCCGAAGGCACGCTCGGCATCATCACCGGCGCGGTGCTGAAGCTGTTTCCTCAGCCGCTCGGTCATCAGGTGGCGTTTGCCGGCCTCAATTCGGTCGAAGATGCGCTTGCGCTTTTCAACCTTGCCGCCAGCCTCTGCGGCACCTCGCTCACCGGTTTCGAACTGATGCCGCGCTTCGGCGTCGAGATCACCACCCGTCATATCGACGGCGTGCGCGATCCGCTGGATGCGGCCTACCCCTGGTACGTGCTGATCGACATCTCGACCTCGGATTCGGCCGAGACGGCGGAGCGGATGATGAACGGCGTGCTGGAACAGGGCTTCGAGGCCGGGCTGGTGCAGGACGCCGCGATTGCCGCCTCCGTCGCCCAGCAGAAGGCGATCTGGCACATGCGCGAGAGCATGTCGGACGCGCAGAAGCCGGAAGGCGGTTCAATCAAGCACGACGTCTCCGTGCCGGTGTCGAAGATCCCGCATTTCATGGCCGAGGCGGAGAAAGTCGTCATGGCAGCCATGCCGGGCGCCCGCATCTGCGCCTTCGGCCACATGGGCGACGGCAATATTCACTACAATATTTCCCAGCCTATCGGCGCCGACAAGGCCGCCTTCATCGCCCGCTGGCGCGAAATGAACCACATCGTGCATGGACTGGTGCTCGCCCATGGCGGCTCGATCTCGGCCGAACACGGCATTGGCCAGCTGAAGCGCGACGAACTGGCGGCAATCCGCCCGGCGATCGAAATCGAGCTGATGCGCCGCATCAAGCGCGCCTTCGATCCGGCTGGTATCATGAACCCCGGGAAGGTGGTCAGTCTCGAAATATGAGGTTTGCCCCTCATCCGCCTGCCGGCGCCGACCGGGGTCGAGCCACGGGTCTCGACCCGCCCTTCGGACCCCCGCACGCGGGGCGAAGGGGATATGCCGCAGCCTCTCCGTCTCCCGACAACCTCATCGCAGGGCAAGTCCCCTCGCCCCGTTTACGGGGAGAGGGTTAGGGTGAGGAGCAGCCGTCCGTACGAATGGCTGTCTTGGCTTGAGCCTGCTGATCGTGGGAAACTCGGAGCAATTTCCCGTTGCTCGAACCACCTTACGCCTGCTGCGTGCCGCCGCCGGTCAGGATCTGCAGGGCCGGCGACTGCTGGGTGCTGTTCTGGACGTCGTACATCGCGGTGAAGCGCCGCAGCAGCTTGTCCACCTTCTTCGGATCCTGGAGGTCCTCGAGCTTGACGAAACGATTAATGAGATCGGCCTGTTTGGCGACGTCCATGCCCGATATCTGTGACGGCAGGCTGTAAGCCGTGGTGATGACCTGATAAAGCGCCTTGTCGCCAAGGAGCGAATAGATTGAGGTGATGCTGGAGGCTTTGCGGCTGAAATAGAGCGCCAGGCGGACGCCGTCGTTGCTTTCGCCTTGCTGGGTTTCCAGCGTCTGCTGCAGGTAGAGCTCCTGGGTATTGTCCTCGGCCGCCTTGTTCTGGATGGCGCCGATCTTGGCACGGGTCAGATTGCCGTCCTTGTCGAAGTTGAAGGCAGCGACGATATCCTTGAAGCGCGCATCGGCCTTGGTGTTGAGGTAGCTCTTCTTGTCGTCGGGATCGGAAGTGAAGATCTTCTTCAGCGTCGCCTTGTCGTAATCCTTCGGGTCGAGGTTGTTCGCCTTCAACACCAGATCGGTTAGGCGGCTGTCAGCGAGGAAATCGTCGAGCGACTGCACTTTCGCCATACCCTTGGCGAAATAATCCACCTCGGCGGTTGCGTCCTTCGATGCCTTGTCCTTTACCGGGCCGGCCTTCAGCAGCATGGTCACATGCGCCTTGTAGTCGGTGGCGTATTTGGCCATGGTCGCGTCGGGCAGCGCCTGGAGGGGTGCGGCCGCCTTGCCGTCGGGGCCGAAATTGAAGGCGCGGGCGAGATTGGTAATTCGCTCGTCCTTGAGCGAGGCGATATAGCCGTCCGGATCGTAGGCATCGCTCGTCAGGATCTTGCGCATCATCGAGCGCGGCACGTCCTGATCGGTCAAGCCGAAGGCCTGCAGCGCGACATGATAGAGATCCGGCAGGTTGTCGTTGCTCCTTGTGAAATCGGCCGTTCGATTGGTGCGCAGGAAATCATTGACGGTCTTGACGTCGGAAAAGTTCAAGAGGCTGCTGCTGTCTGCCATCATGCTCTTGTAATTGTCGGCAACTTCTTCAATCGCCTCGTCGCGCTCGTCGTCATAGCGCGCCATGTAGTTGTCGTTGGTGGTCTGCGCCTGATCTGCGGTCTGGATCGAGCTGACGACGGGAAGCGATCCGTCGGCGGCAAAATTGAAATCGGCATTGAGGTGGGAATAGCCGGCCGCGGCGGCGGCGGTCGCATCAGTCAGGATGCTCCTGAGATCGGCGTCCGTGATATCGAACGGCAGATTGTAGGTGCTCTTCAGGAAGTTGGTGATTGCAGGATCGGCGATGAGATCATCGACATTGGAGATCGTCGCCATACGGGCGGAATAGTCGTCCGTGCGCGCCGTGGCGGCAATTTTCGTGTTGGTGATCTGGGCGGACGTCTGTGCCGCCATGCCGTCCTCGAGCGAACCGTCCGCCTTGAAGTTGAAGGCGGCAGCGACGTCGGCATAGGTGCCGGTGCCGCTCTGATCGGTCAGGATAGCGCGCAGATCGACATCGCTGACGGTCGAGGGGATGCCGTAAGCGTTGCGGATGAAATTATTCAGCCGCCGGTCGGCCAGCAGCTGGTCGACATTGGAGATGCCGGCGATGGTTGCCTGGTAATAGACGGCGGCATCGTCGGCCTTGCTTGCCGTGCTGGCGCTTTGCGCCGCGCTCTGCGTGGCATAGAGGGTCGCGACCGAGCCGTCCGTTTTGAAATTGAACAGATCGTGGACGTCGCTGTAGCCCTGGGCGCTGGCCGCCGAGGGATCGACGAGGAAGCTCCTCAGCGTTGCGTCGGAGACGCTGTCGGCGATCTGCATGCTGGTTCTGAGATAGCTAACGGCGACGGGATCGGACATGATGTCGTCGACATTGGTGACATTGCCGATCATGCTGTTGAAGTGCGTTGCGTTCGCCGCCGATTTGTCGGTGGTCGACTTGCGCTGCGCGTCGGTCTGAATCACCGACCCGTTGATCGAGCCGTCAGCCTGAAAGTTGAAGTCGGCATTGAGATCGGCATGCCCCTGGGCGGCGGCATAGGTCGAGTCCGTCAGAATGCTCTTCAGCTCGGCATTGCTGAAACTGCTGCCGAGGCCGTAGGCATCCTTGATATAGCGTGCCAGAACGCTGTCGGCGAGCAGGTCGTCGACATTGGTGATGCTGCTCGACCGCGAGGTCACGCTATAATAATTGGCGGTGCTTGCCGCCGCGTCCTTCAGCTTGTTCGACTGGGCGATCGTCTGTGCACGCGCCGTTGTCGATGTCGTGCCGTCGGCCTTGAAATTGAAGGCGTTGTAGACATTGGTGAAGCCCATCAGCTGGGCGTAGCCGGGGTCGGTCAACACCATGCGCAGCGCCGGCGCGGTGAAATCGGCGCCCATGCTGTAGGCGGTCTTGATATAGGACGTCAGACGACTGTCGGCGACGAGATCGTCCACATTGGTGATCGTGCCGATCTTGGCAGTATAATAGGCCTGGTTGTATTCGGCCGCCGTCTTGCTGACATAGACGACATCAGAACCGACGGAATTGTCGATGATGACGGACTGGTTATGCAGCGTATAGGTCTCGATGATCGACGCCTTCTGCGTCGCGGTCTGGGCGCTGCCGTTGACCGTCCCGTCGGCATTGAAGCTGAATTGGGCGGCAAGCGCCTTGTACTTGTCGCCGCCCTGCGCGTTCACGACGCTTGTCGGGTCGCTAAGATCGCTCGTCAGCACCTGCCGCAGGAAATCCTTCGAGGCATAGGTGGGATCGATCTTGAAGGCCTTCAGCACATAGGTGCGCAGCCGGGTGTTGTTGACCAGGTCGTCGACGGTCTGCACGCTGTCGATATTGTTGCTGTAATAGGTGCTCTCGGTGGCCGCCGCCTTGTCGGCATCGACGAAGGACTGCTTGTAGAGGCCGATGAGCTCGTCTTCCTGCGCGTCGGTCTGAACGTCCTTCTCGGGCGCATTGAAGTTGAAGGCGGCCGCGAATTCACGGTAGCGCGTATCGGAGAGCTTGTTGGCGTAGCTGTTCGGGTCCGTGAGATCGCTTTCGAGCACCTTCTTCATGAAGGCCTTGGCATAGGTCATATCCTCGAGGCCATAGGCCTTCATGGCGTAGCTGTAGAGCTTGTAATCGCCGAGAAAGTCGTCGACGTCTTTGACCTTGTTGATATTGTCCGCGTAATACTGGGCATCCTTCTTGACCGTCGCCTGCGAGGCGACCTTGTTCAAGCTCGACGTCATGTCCTTCGACAGGATCGTGTAAGCGAGGGAGGCCGTGATCATGAAAAGCGCCCTTTTCGGCAAAATCTCTAAAAGAACGACAAACTGCTGGTAAGCCCATTTTGCCACGCAAAGCTTACCCGAGACTTACCTTTCGACTGCGCCATTTCAGGTCAGCCAGCCGTTCACCTTCCGGAAACCCTGCCGGATTCGGTTTTGATAACCATCAGGGGAGGCAAAGTTTTCTTAACCGCAATTTTTAAGCAGTACGGAAGGGGGGCCGCCTATTGTCGGCCATAGAGGACGAAAAGTCCCGAGGAGAAGACCGCAAACCGGCTCTCAGGTAAGACAAGGGTAGAATGAAATGAACAATCCCGTTTTGAAGCCCGTTTGGGCTGGCACGACGCTGCGTCTCGATCCGTCCCGCTTCCCGCAGCAAATCAGCTACGCCATCCATGATTGTTCGGATGATGTCAGCATCACGATAGACGAACGTGGCGCAGTGCTGCGGAAAGTCCTTCCCTCCAGCGGTCTGCCGCTCTCGATTGCCCTGCCGAGGCGCGTCTTTAAGGGTGTCGCCGCCCGCGCCATCGACCATGGCGACGGCGAGGTCACCGTCACGCTCGAACTTCACCACGCCGATCCCGAGCTCTGCATTCCGCTGCTCGTTGCTCATGATCTCAGCGACATCGCCGCCGACTGGCGCAGCTGGTCGGAGGCCTTCCGCATTCCGATGCTAATGGTCGAGGCAGATGGCGTCGCCCGGCCGCTCGAGGACCATATCGGGGCGCTGCGCACCAGTGACCTCAAGCAGCGTCGCCGTCATTCCTACTTCGCCAATCGCCGTCCGCGCTTCCTCGTGCGTCGCACCACCGGGCAGCTGGGCGTCGCCATGAAGATCGAAGGCAAGGAAATCATTGCCCGCAACTGACCGAAATCGCGACTGTGCCATCTCGGCAGGAAGATCTGGAAGAAGCGAAACCCGGCCCTCGTGCCGGGTTTATCGTTTCACGAACCATTCCATTCAGGGAATGGCAAAGAGCAGCGAAAAGAACAGCCCGGCGAATATGGTCAGGCCGACGCGGTTGTTCGACTTGAAGAGCGCCAGGCATTGGGCGGGATCGTTGATATCAAGGCGGATGATCTGCCAGGCGAACATGCCGGCCGCGCCGAACAAGGCCAGGAAGGCGATGAGATTGGCGCCGGCGAGCGCGAAGGCAGCAAACATCAGCACCAGCGTCAGCCCATAAAGGCCGATCAGCCATTGCCTCGTCTTATCGCCGAAGAGACGCGCGGTGGAGCGCACGCCGATCAGCTCGTCATCCTCCTTGTCCTGATGTGCATAGATGGTGTCGTAACCGATCGTCCAGGCGACGGAGGCGGCATAAAGCAGGATGGCGGCAAAGGAGAGGCCGCCCAGAATGCCGGCCCAGCCCATCAGCGCGCCCCAGGAAAAGGCAAGGCCGAGATAAAATTGCGGCCAGTCGGTGAAGCGCTTGGCATAGGGATAAAGTGCCACGATGCCGAGCGAAAGCAGGCCGAGAAAGACGGTGAACCAGTTGAACTGCAAGAGCACGAAGAGGCCGACCAGCGCCTGAATGCCGATGAAGATCTTCGCGCGTCCGCGGGTGACGCGGCCCGAGGGCAGCGGACGCGAACGGGTGCGCGCCACTTCCATGTCAATCTCGTGATCGACGAGATCGTTATAGGTACAGCCGGCGCCGCGCATGGCGACGGCACCGATAAAATAGAGGAAAAGGTGGGACATCAGCAGGCTGCCGGAATAAAGCCCTTGGCCGATCGCCGCATTGGAGGCGAGCGTGGCCGACCAGAAGCACGGCCACATCAAGAGCTCCCAGCCGATCGGGCGATCCCAGCGTGCAAGCTGCGCATAAGGCCAGAGCCATGGCGGCAGGGTCCGGTAAACCCAGTTATCGGAAGGTGCGTCGGAGACGCGATCGTTGAACTCGCCGGTATCTTGCATGCCATCCATCTAGCGGCGGGCTGGCGATCCGGTCAAGAAGCGATCGCGACGGCGCCAGAAGCGTGTCGCATCAAATCTGATTACTGTGATGCGCTTTGGCTCTTTGTGATGCATGACGCCCGGAACCGCGGCACACTTGCGGGCGACATGATTTGATCACTGCAGAGAGAAATTGAACCTGTAGGTCGCCGAGACACCGATGAGCACCTGGTTCTTCGAGCCGCGCTGCCGCACGAGACACGTCTGCACTCCAGGAAACGCAAAAACAAAGCCGCGGAGAGCGGCGGCCGCTAGACTTATCCTGATGTCGTTACCCCAATGTTAACCACGGTGAAACTCATGAAACTCATGCCGTGCGGCCCCCTCATCCGCCCTACGGGCACCTTCTCCCGCTTGGGAGAAGAGGGGATTGAGACCTCGCGACACGTCCCCTTCTCCCCAGCGGGGGAGCAACCATGTTCAATTTTCCGGTGTTGTGGCGTCCATTCGGTCTTTCGAAAGAGGATTGTGTTGGCGAGAACGATGAGTTTTCGGGCGACGGCTATAACGGCGCACAGG
>NZ_JACHYV010000025.1:0-113081 GCF_014193135.1 Rhizobium sp. BK049 | reverse complement strand
TCTGGGCTTACTCGCCGACACCATCAAGCCAGAGGAATGCGCCAACTACTTCTCAAATGCGGGCTATGCTTCCGTCAAAACATGAAAGGCTCTAGAACGTCTCTATATCGTATATTCCGGTTCAGATAAGGTCTGGTCCATCGTGATGCCGGGCAGATTGAAATGGCGCTTGCCGACCTGTCTCGCCGGAACGCCGGCTACCGATCTGTAGGCTGCTACGGCATTTACGACAACGCTTCCTGCGCCAACCTTGGCGCCGACGCCGATTTCGATGTTGCCGAGGATCTTGGCGCCTGCTCCGATCAGCGCGCCACGCCGGACCTTGGGGTGTCGGTCGCCGGTCTCCTTGCCCGTTCCTCCCAATGTGACGTTCTGGAGGATCGATACGTCGTCTTCGACGATGGCTGTCTCACCGATGACCAAGCCGCTCCCGTGATCGAGCATGATGCTCCTGCCCATCTTGGCGGCGGGATGAATGTCGACGCCAAAGACTTCAGAAATGCGGCTCTGGATGTGGCGCGCCAGATGGAGGCGGTCATGATGCCAGAGCCAATGGGCGACACGTTGTCCCTGCAGGGCGACAAAGCCCTTGAAATATAGAAATGGCGTCAGGATTTCCGTATTCGACGGATCGCGCTCCTTGATCGCCGTCAGGTCCGCAGCGGCATCCGCAACGATATTGCGATTGGCGATCAAGGCCTGCGCGATTACCGCCAGCAGTTCGTCCTGGTCGAGGTCGTGGTTGGCCAGTTTGATTGCGACCCGCTGGGCGAGCGCCTGGGCGAAGCTCGCATAATAAAGCACTGCCGAATTCATGGCGCGTGTGAGTGCGGGGTCCTTGGCCAAAGCATTGACGGCCTCCGCGCAAAGGGCCTGCCAAATCGCGGCAACCTGAGGCGAAGCAACTGGCTCTGTCGACAGATTGCTCAAGCTGACCAATGGAGCCGCCATGCTACCTTCCTCTTGCAGCCCATGCCAGGACCCGCAAGAGAGACGTTAAGCCAATCCTCGCTGGAATTGATGGTTCAAGAATTCCGCAGATCAACGCAGTTGTTCTAAATTCCTCTCTTTTTTCGGCGTGGCCGGGAATTAATTTCCAATCGTCCATCTCCCGCATCTTCATTGCTTCAGAAGGCGCGAAGCAGCCAGTCGGCAAGGGAACAGCGGTCCTGCCGCACGCCGACGCCACGTTGTCAACCGAGCGCGTCGAATAGTGCTTGCGTTCGGAACAGTATTTTCTATTATTTTAGTGGAGAATTACGCGGCGCTCGTTCCGGGCGCTCACACGCAGAAGGAGCCGATGAATGACTCTTCTCTCGTCACGTTCTTCGAGGCCGGATGGCCAGAAAGCCGACCATCTCGCACGGATTGCGATCGTCGGCCGGGGCTTTACCGGAATCATGACCGCAATCGCTCTTTTCAAGAGAGTCGATCACCCTTTCCATCTGGTGATGTTCGACCCGCGCGCAAAGATCGATATCAGCGAAGGCATCAGCCAGCCTGCGTCGACTGTGCTTACCAGCCGCGTTCGCGATCTTTCCGTCGATCCCGCGCTGCCCGACGATTTCCGTCGCTGGCTGGAAAGAGATGATACATGGCGCGATCGCCTCACCTCAGACCCTGCCGGTCTCGAGCACGCCTTCGTTCCCGGAGAAATCTTCAGCAGCTATGTCTATAAACGCTTCTCCGAAGCTCTGACAGATCGGCCCGATGTCGTCGTGCAGTTTGGTTCGGATGCGATTACGGCGATCGGCAGGCATCCGGCCGGGGGATATTCGGTCTTCGCAGGTGCCGAGCAGCCGACCCGCTTCGATGCCGTTTTTCTCGCCACCGGTTATGGTCTGCGTGAAACTTCGGATGTGGCGCTTGCCGATGCTGCGCAAAGCGCTGTCGTGATCGGGAGTGGCATTCATGCGGTCGACAGGGCGCTCGGGCTGCTGGCTGATTCCAGGATTTCCCATGTCACGCTGATCTCGGAATCGGGGTTCCTGCCTCAGTCGCATGCTCCCGCTGCGGTGGGATCGGTCGTCACGGACCAGCCCGTGCCGAAGACGCTGCGCGGTGCTTTCCGCTACCTACGCGAGGCCGCGCGCAGAGCCGACGTGGAAGGTTCGGGATGGCAGGGCGTCATGAACGGTTTTCGGTCACGCGCGCGAGACCTCTGGACTGGCCTGGCGCCGGAAGAGCGGGCACGGTTCAAACGTCATGTGAAGGCCGTTTACGACAGTCATCGCAATCGCTTGCCACCGGAGCACTATCAGCGCCTGCATCACGCAATCGCAAGCGGCGCGATTGCCGTGAGGAAGGGAAAGGTAAATTGCATCGCCACCAACGGCGTGCTGTTTTCGGCGCCGACCGGGCCGGAGGTCCTTCCCGCGGATCTGACGATCGACTGCCGCTTGCGGCCATCCGGGACCGATAGCCCACCCGTTCGTTCGCTTATTGTTGCGGGTCTGGCAACGAGGGACGAACTCGACATCGGCATCGTCGTAGATGAGTGCGGGCGGACCCGCGCGAACCCTTCGCATGGGGTGTTTGCGATGGGGCCACTCGGGCTGGGCAGCCTTCCAGATATTGATCTGGTACCCCAGATCGTTCAGCAAAGCCACGAGGCTGCGTCGGTGGTCGGCAATTTGATCGGCGAAGCCACCCAGGCAGTTTCAGTCCGGGGTGGTTTCCAATCACGCCATGCCGGACGAACCAACGATGACTGCATAATTTAGGGCAGCGGTCCCGCAAAAAGCCGATTTTTTTAGGCGGACGCAAATCTCCGGCCGCGGCGTAGTCATCGCCCTGACTGCCCTTCGGGCTTCCCGCCCGCCACCGCAAACGTCCGGATTGAATCGATGACTTTGGGTTGCGAAAATATTCTCGAAGCGAAAGCCATCTCGCAAAAATCATCTTTGTCTATCAATTTCACAGACAATACGTTGGTCCCTCGAAAACAAGAGGTCAACCAATGAAACTTACGCTTAGAACATTGCTTGTGGCTGTGGCCGCGCTGTCCTTCTCATTGCCTGCAACGGCGGCCACGTTGAAGGTCGGCGTTGTTCCTGGCGTATACGCGGACTCGATTGAAGCCTTGATTCCGGAGGCAAAGGCCAAAGGGCTCGATCTCGAAGTGGTCGAGTTCAGCGACTGGACGACGCCGAATATCGCGCTTCAATCCGGCGACATCGACGTCAACTATTTTCAGCACCAGCCGTTCCTCGACAATGCTACGAAGGAGCGTGGCTATGATTTCAAGAGCGCCGGCATTGGTGTGCTTGCTAACATCGGGCTGTACTCGCTCAAGTACAAGAAGTTCGAAGATATCCCCGAAAACGGCAAGGTTGCCATAGCGAATGACCCGGTTAACCAGGGCCGCGGACTTCTACTCCTCCAGCGGGCCGGCCTTCTCAAGCTCAAGGACGGCGTTGGGTTCAAGGGATCGCTTGACGACATCACTGAGAATCCAAAGAACCTGAGTTTCACCGAAGTCGAGGGTCCCCAGCTTGCGCGCGTCACTGGCGATGTTGATCTGGCTCAGGGGTACCCTCACTTTATCGTCGCCTCCAAGGCGTTCGATCCGAGTTCGGGCCTCCTCTACTCCGGTGTCGACGACAAGCAGTTCGCCATCATTTTTGCCGTAAAGTCCGACCGCGTGGAAGATCCGGCCGTCAGGGAGCTGGTCACTCTTTACCAGAATTCGCAGGCCGTGAAGGATGCGATCAACAAGGCGTTCGCATCCGACACGAAGCTCTACACGCTGCCTTGGGTGGCAACGAATTGACCGCCTTATCCGTAAGCCGGGTCGACCCAATCGAGGCACCTTCGCCGGAAAACGGGGAAGGCTTATCGGCCAATCCCGCGCGGGCAATCGCCGTCTCGTTCGACGGCGTGGGAAAGACCTATGACACACAAAAGGGCTCCGTCCACGCTCTCAAAGGCATTACGATAGACGTCGCACGAGGCTCGATCTTCGGCATCATAGGGCGCAGCGGAGCAGGGAAATCGAGCCTGCTCCGCACTGTGAATCGGCTGGAGACCGCGACCGAGGGCAGCGTCGTCGTAGACGGGGTTGACGTCCGGTCGCTAAGTGACGACGAACTCGTGACATTCCGACGCAAGGTCGGAATGATCTTTCAACACTTCAATTTGCTGTCGGCTAAAACCGTCTGGGGCAATGTCGCGCTCCCTCTGATAGTGGCGGGTGTGCCCAAGCTCGAAATTGACGAGCGCGTTGCTGATGTTTTGCGGCTTGTCGGCCTCGAAGGGAAGCAGGACGCCTACCCCTCGCGTTTGTCAGGTGGGCAGAAACAGAGGGTAGGGATCGCGAGGGCGCTGGTGAACCGACCTGAAATTCTCCTTTGCGACGAGGCGACCTCCGCGCTTGATCCGGAGACCACGCTCTCTATTCTCCAATTGCTCAAAGACATCAATCGCTCGCTCGGCATCACAATCCTGCTGATCACGCACGAGATGAGCGTCGTGCGTGAGATCTGTGATGATGTCGTTGTGCTCGAAGGCGGCCAGGTTGCCGAGGCTGGCAAGACCTGGGAGATTTTCAGCAAGCCCGGCCATGCAGCCACAAAGGCACTGCTCAAGCCGCTGGAGCCTGGTATTCCGCGCGATATCGCGGACCGGCTGACATCTGCGCGCGAGCATTTTTACCAACGGGCGCTCATTGAACTCACCTACGGGGGCAATGGGCGTGAGGGTATCAAGCTTCAGGAGTTGGCGAGGGTCGTCGGCTCATCGGTGCAGATCGTTCAGAGCATAGTGGACCGGATCCAAGGCCACGCGTACGGCCGGATACTTTTGACAACTGACGCAGACGATCAAGTCGGTCTCTCCAGATTCGAGGGACTTGCAGATAACGTAAGGATACTCGGCTATGTCCGCGATGATGTATGAGCGCCTCTGGCAGGCGCTGCTGGACACCGTTCTCATGGTGGGCACATCGGCTCTGATCGCACTGGCCGCCGGTATCCCGCTTGCAGTCTTCCTCGTTCTAGCTGCCCCAGGCGGGCTCATAAAGGCTCCTTATGCCCAACGCTCTTTGGCGGCAGTCATCAACGGTTTTAGAGCAACGCCATTCATCGTGTTGCTAGTCGCGCTGTTACCCCTCACTCGGTTGATTACCGGAACCACAATCGGGGTGTGGGCCGCGGTCGTGCCGCTTTCAATAAGTGCGACGCCGTTCTTCGCTAGAATTGCGGAAGTCAGCCTGCGCGAGGTCGATGGCGGGCTGATTGAGGCAGCCCAAGCCATCGGCTGCAGGAGATGGCATATCGTCAGGCACGTCCTGCTTCCGGAGGCGCTTCCCGGAATCGTCGGCGGCTTCACGATCACCGTCGTCAGCATGATCGGCGCCTCAGCGATGGCAGGTGCCGTGGGTGCAGGAGGCCTGGGTGATATGGCAATCCGGTACGGGTATCAGCGTTTTGACACGACCGTTATGGTGGCGGTAATCGTCGTGCTCATTGCCTTGGTATGTGTCGTACAGCTTGGCGGCGACGCTGTAGTACGCCGCCTGAAGGCACGATGAGGTCAATGATGGCTGACAATGTGTCTCATCGGCCGGTTGAAAATCGACTGCCGCGTCCGCCCGCAAAGCCGCATTTGATCACAAGCGACGTCGAGGCGCTGGCGATAGCGGAGAAATTGGCCGCGCATTTCAAAATCGAGGCGTCGTCGCGAGACCGCGAACGACGACTGCCTTGGGATGAGATAGAGGAATACACTGCGAGCGGTCTTGGCGGTATCACGGTTCCGCGCGAGTTTGGCGGCGCTGATGTCTCGTTGGTAACTGTCGCGAAGGTGTTCGAAATGCTGTGTGAGGCCGATCCATCCCTCGGCCAACTTCCGCAAAATCAGTTCGGCGTGCTCGCTTTGCTCCGTGATATCGGGGCCGAGACCCAAAAGACCCGCATTTTCGGTGACGTGCTCAACGGTCATCGGATCGGAAATGCCGGACCGGAGAAAGGCAGCCGGGTGGTTACGGCGAGCACAACTCGACTATCGATGGTCAACGGAGAGCCGAGGCTCACGGGGAGGCGTTTCTATTCGACCAGTGCAATATTCGCCCATTGGATTCCAACCCGTGCGGTTGATGACGACGATAACACAGTCCAGGTCTGGCTTCGTCGAGACCAGCCCGGTGTGAAGGTTGTCGACGACTGGTCTTCCTTCGGGCAACGGACAACGGCAAGCGGATCGGTCATCTTCGACGACGCAGCGGCCGATCCCGATCTTATTTTCCGGATGGCCGAGTTCAAGGACAGGCCGGGGCTCGCCGGTCCCACTTCGCAATTGATACAGGCCGCGATCGATTGCGGCATTGCTGGCGCGGCAATATCCGATGCGGTGTCCTTCGTTCGAGACCGGGCACGCCCTTGGGTCGATTTCGGCGGCGAGCGCGCCGCGGACGACCCGACTATCATCCACGAAATCGGAAACCTTTACACGAGCTACCACGCGGCGCAGGAGGTGCTCTATGAGGCCGCTGCCGCGCTAGATGAGATCGCGAGGCGGCCTGTGACCGAACGTTCCAGCGCAGAGGCTTCTGTAGCGGTGGCGAACGCAAAGATACTCACGACCGAAGTCGCGCTGGAGGCAAGCGAGATGCTTTTCGATCTAGCGGGTTCCTCGGCCACGCGCGCCTCCCACAATCTTGACCGCCATTGGAGGAATGCAAGAACGCACACTCTGCACGATCCGGTTCGTTGGAAGTATCACCTTGTGGGCAATTTCGAACTGAACGACATTTTTCCCAAGCGGCATCAATGGAACTAGTGATGAGTGATGAAGCAAAAGCTGCCGCGCCGGCCCCTCGGCCGTCAGGTGTCCCGCCGGTCATTGGTAGCCATGAGCAAGCCCTCGAAGTAGCCGATAAGCTCGCCGCCGGTTTTGCGGTGACGGCTTCCGAAAGGGATCGCGGTCGCGAACTTCCCTGGAGCGAGGTTGAACAGTTCTCCCAGAGTGGCCTTTGGGGTGTCACCGTTCCAAAGGAGTTCGGCGGCCCGGCGCTCGGCTCCAAGACGGTCGCGGATATCATATCGACGATCGGGGCGGCCGACGGATCGCTTTCGCAGATTCCTCAGAACCATTTCTATGCCCTTGAGGTGCTACGCGTCGGCGGAAGCTGGGAGCAGAAGCGCTTTTTCTACGATCGCGTCCTCGCCGGCGAGCGTTTTGGCAATGCGCTTGCGGAGATTGGCAATAAGGATTTCAAAAGAAGAACCTCCTTGCGCCAGGAGAACGGCGATTGGATCGTCAGCGGGCGCAAATTCTATTGCACCGGGGCGATCTTTGCGCATTGGATACCGACCCTTGCTGTCGCGCAGGAGGGAGGCGGGCAGGTCTCCTATCTGGTTATGGTTCCAAGAACATCGGACGGCGTCGCCGTCATCGACGACTGGGACGGCTTCGGGCAGCGCGTAACCGGCAGCGGCTCCGTGACGTTCGATAACGTTCGCGTCGAAGAACGGTGGATCATACCATTCCAGGCTTCGTTCGATACGCCGACTACGATCGGGCCTTTCGCCCAGCTGATGCACGCGGCCATTGATTACGGCATCGGCGTCGGAGCACATGAAGAAATGAAGCGCTTCGTCCGCGAGCGAGCCAGGCCGTGGATTGACGCCAATGTCGGTAGAGCCTCCGACGACCCGCTGACGGTCAGCGCAGTGGGCCAGGTGAACGTCAAGCTAAAAGCCGCCGCGGCATTGTTGCGTCGGGCATCCCGCTTTGTGGATGACGCACAATCCACGCCGACAGAAGCCACGGTAGCCGCGGCATCGGTGGCAGTAGCCGAAGCCAGAATTCTAACGACAAAAGCTGGTCTGCTGGCAGCAACGAAATTGTTCGAATTGTCAGGCACCTCCGCCACGGCGAGCGAGCTTAACCTCGACCGATACTGGCGCAATGTCAGAACGCACACACTCCACGACCCGGTCCGTTGGAAGCACCAGGCTATCGGAAACTATTACCTGAATGAGCGCGCCCCGCCGCGACACGGTGCCATCTAGGCGATTTTACGATGACAAAAAAACTGCTGATCAACGCGTTCAACATGAATTCGGTGGGCCACATCAATCACGGTCTATGGGCGCACCCGCGTGATCAATCCCACAAATACAAGACACTCGACTATTGGACGTCGCTTGCGAAGACGCTCGATCGCGGTCTTTTCGACGGAATTTTCCTGGCGGATATCGTTGGCGTCTACGATGTTTATCAGAGATCAGCCGATCTGACGCTCCGGGAATCGATCCAGCTGCCTGTCAATGATCCACTCTTGCTGATCTCGGCAATGGCGGCCGTGACACAACACCTTGGTTTCGGTGTCACCGTAAACGTGAATGGTGAGCCGCCCTATCTGTTTGCGCGCCGGATGTCGACCCTCGACCACCTTACCGGGGGTCGGCTTGGGTGGAACATCGTTACGGGCTATCTCGACAGTGCGGCGCGTGCGGTCGGGCAAGACGCGCAATCGGAGCATGACAGCCGATATGAGCGGGCCGACGAGTACCTCGAGGTCCTCTATAAGCTCTGGGAGGGGAGCTGGTCAGACGAGGCTGTCTTGCTGGACAAGGAAGGCCGCAGGTACGCAGATCCGAACAGAGTGAGGCCGGTCATGCACGATGGCCTCTACTACAAGGCCACCGGTTATCATTTGGCGGAGCCTTCCCCTCAACGCACGCCGGTCCTTTATCAGGCCGGCACCTCGGGTCGTGGAAAGGAATTCGCTGCGAAACACGCGGAATGTGTATTCATCACCGCAGTCGACAAGGCAGCCGCTCGCAAGACCGCGCGCGCCATCCGCGAGGGAGCGGTCAGTGCCGGTCGGAATGCCGACGATGTAAAGATATTCGTCGGCATAACGGTCATAACCGGCGCGACACGGAGCGCGGCGCAGGATCTATACCGGGATTATCTCAGCTACGCCAACCCCGAAGCCGGGCTGGCTCACTTTTCTGCTGGCACCGGGATCGACCTCTCCAGGTTCGGGCTGGACGAACCGATCTCCTACGGAACCTCCAACTCCATCCAATCTGTCACTCAGCTGGCGCAGGAGAAGCGTTGGACGAAGCGTCAGCTTTTGGAGGAACTCAAGATTGGAGGGCGCTATCCACTCATCGTAGGGGATGGCGACAGCGTGGCGTCGGAGATGATTTCGTGGATGGACGAGGGCGAGATCGACGGCTTCAATCTCACCAGAACTGTCGTTCCGGAGAGCTACGAGGATTTCGTCAATCATGTCGTTCCGAGATTACAGGAGCGCGGACGATACAAAACCGCTTATTCGGACGGTACGCTGAGGAAGAAGCTTTTCGGAGCAGGGGACCGACTGCCAGATCGGCATTTTGCTCGCTCGTTCGCGATCTGACCTTACATTTCGGTCGGCTCTCGACAGCAACAAGCAGTGAGTTGTTAGAATAGGATTTGGAAAGGCGGTGCGACAAGTGAAGCGCCTCCCTGTGGGGAGGGGTGTCCTGCCTGGTGACTACGACGCCGGCTTTCCCAGCGCCCTTTCCATCGCCGGATATAGGCCTTCCTTCAGGCTGATCTCGTCGAAGGGGCCGACGCGTTTGTAGAGGATGGTGCCGTCCGTGCCGACGAGGTAGCTTTCCGGAATGCCGTACACGCCCCAGTCGATCGCCGCCTTGCCGTTCGGATCGATTCCGATCGCCTGATAGGGATTGCCGAGTTCGCCGAGGAAGCGCAGGGCGTTCTCGTTCTTGTCCTTGTAATTGATGGCGACAATGTTTAGCCGGCCGTCTTTCGCCAGTTCCTTCAGGATAGGGTGCTCGTCGCGGCAGGGGATGCACCATGAGGCGAAGACGTTGACGAGGGTCAGCTTGCCGCTGACTGCGGCGTCGGTCAGCGCCGGCAGGTTGGCGCCCTCGAGCGGAGGAAGGCTCAGCGACGGCGCCTTGGTGCCGATCAGGGCGGACGGAATTTCGGCGATGTTCTTGCCGTGAAAATCCTGGTCGTAGAGCATCTTCGCGGCCGTCGCGGCAATGCCGCCGAACACGATCAGCGGCAGAAGCGCCAGTGCATAGCGGCCAAATCCACCTGGCTTGGCAGTTTTGGTATTGGGCGTCTCGGTCATTCGCCATCCTTTGGCCGCGCCGAGCGGCGGCGGATACCGGCGGCTTCGAGGCTTGCAAGCTCGCGGCGACGCGCCCGGCCGTCGGCCCAGGTCCACAGGATGACGGCGATCGTCACCAATGCGGCGATGCCATAGGATGCATAGACATAGAAGGCGTGCGTCACGGCCTATTCCTCCCGGCTCGCCATGCGGGCGGCGAGACGGCGCTGGGCGGCGACACGGCGGCGCCAGATCTCGTTTCTCATGGCTATGATATGCAGCGTGAAGAACAGCAGGGTGAAGGCGATCGCCATGACGAAAAGCGGGCGCAGGAATTCCGGATCAATCGCCGGGCCGCCAAGGCGCATCACGCTTGCCGGCTGATGCAGCGTGTTCCACCAGTCGACGGAAAACTTGATGATCGGGATGTTGACGAAGCCGACCAGGATGAGCACGGCGCAAACGCGCGCCGCCCGCGACGGATCGTCGATGGCGCGGCTCAGCGCAATGAGGCCGAGATACATCAGGAAGAGGATGAAGACGGAGGTGAGCCTCGCATCCCAGACCCACCAGGTGCCCCACATCGGCTTGCCCCAGAGCGAACCGGTGATGAGCGCAATCAGGGTAAAGGCGGCGCCGAGCGGGGCTGCTGATTTGGCGGAAACATCGGCGAGCGGGTGGCGCCAGACGAGCGTGCCGATCGCCGAGAGGCTCATGATCGTGTAACACATCATCGAAAGCCAGGCCGCGGGCACGTGGATATACATGATGCGCACGGTCTCGCCCTGCTGGTAATCGCCTTCGGTCGTGAAGCTCAGATAAAGACCGACCGCAAAACAGAGGGTGGTGATGCCGGCCATCCAGGGAATGATGCGGGCCGCCAGCGCCAGGAACCGCGTCGGGTTGGCGAGATCGCTGATTTTGCTGATGGCAAGGCTGGTTTGGCTCATGACCGCTTCCTTACCTTGATCCGGCTTTTCCCGCAATCGAATGGCTTTCAATCCGACGTGTTTCGCAGCGCAAGTGCGGCGGCGGCCGGGCCGATGACCGCGAAGAACAGCGTCAGTGCGATCAATATGAGGAAGGGCGGCAGAAATGGCGCCGGCTCCTCGACCGCGGCATAGGTCGCGCTGACGCCGAAGATCAGTACCGGAATGGTCAGCGGCAGCACGAGGATCGACACCAGCAGCCCACCGCGGGGCAGAGCGACGGCGACGGCAGCGCCGACGGCGCCGATGAAGGTGATCGCCGGCGATCCGACGAAGAGCGTCAGCACTGTGGCGCCGATCGCCCTCTCGTCCATGTTCATGAACAGGCCGAGCAGCGGCGAAGCGATGACCAGCGGCAGGCTGGTCGCGGTCCAGTGGGCGAAGCATTTGAGGAGCACGGTCAGGACCAGCGGCGTTTCCTGCATCAGCATCAAGTCGAGCGATCCGTCGTCGCGCTCGGCCTGGAACAGGCGGTCGAGGCCGAGAAGGGCGGCGAGCAGTGCGCCGATCCAGACGATGGCGGGGCCGATGCGGGAGAGAAGCTTGAGGTCAGGGCCGACGCCGAAAGGGATGACGGCGACGACGGTCAGGAAGAACAACACGCCGATCAGTGCACCGCCGCCGGCGCGGATGGAGAGTTTGAGGTCGCGGAGGAAGAGGGCGGTCATGCGGGGCGGCTCTCTTCAGGTGCTGTTGATGGGGCGATACCCCTCTCTGCCCTGCCAGGCATCTCCCCCACAAGGGTGGTAGCCACATCGAGAACCATCACCCCCACACCCCCTGATCCACACCGGCGAAGCCCGCCATCTTCATTTCCTGCACATTGTTCAATCCCAGCGGCTGATGCGTCGCCGCGAGCACGATGCCGCCCTTGGCTAGATGCGCCTCGATCAGTGCGGCAAACAGCCGGTCGGCGCTCGCATCCAGTGCCGCCGTGGGTTCATCGAGAATCCAGATGGGGCGGTGGGCGACGAGCAGCTTGGCGAAGGCGAAGCGGCGCTGCTGGCCGGCGGAGAGATAGCCGAAGGGAAGGTGGGTGATCCCCGAGAGGCCGACGGCTTCGGCGGCGTCTTCGAGAGGGAGGCCGGCGGCGCCCGGGCTGCTGAGGAAGGACTGCCAGAATTCCAAATTCTCCGCAACCGTAAGTTCATTCTTCATGGCATTTCGGTGGCCGAGGTAGTGGCTGACCTCGCCCGGAGGGCGGCCTTGCGGGCTCTCTTTATCGCGGAAGATGACAGTTCCCTTTTCGGGCTTCAGAAGACCGGCGGCAACGCGCAGCAAAGTGGATTTTCCCGATCCATTTTTGCCGGTCAGGACAAGGGCTTCTCCTGCTGTCAAGTGAAAGGAAATGTTTACGAAAATGAGATCCTCACCGCGCCTTGCAGCCAGATTTTCGGCGGTGAGTTGCATGCGTCGGCTCTTTCTTCGTTTCGGCTCACGGGAGGGTCAAAAAATCTCCGATTTTGACCGTGGTCGGGTATGGCAAGTTTTTAGGAAATTATCTATAAGACCGGCAACCACGCCAGCGGTCGGCGTGAATTTCATCCTTGCGCCGAACTTGGAGCATCTGCTTCACGTGCGGACAGCGGAAATGGCCGTACCCGCATCCTGATGTGCATTAAGTGCATAGGCGTTCGCACGACTGTGTTGGCTATCAGAACGGGGTTTCTCGTGTCTAAATCTCTTGACAGTTTCAATTGTCGTTCCACGCTTTCCGTGAACGGGAAGGACTATGTCTATTACAGCCTGCCCAAGGCTGAGGCAAACGGTCTGGCCGGCGTATCGAAGCTTCCCTATTCGATGAAAGTGCTGCTCGAAAACCTGCTGCGCTTCGAAGACGGCCAGTCGGTCACCAAGGAGCACATCCTCGCCGTTGCCGCGTGGCTGAACAACAAGGGTGCGGTCGAAAACGAAATCGCCTATCGCCCGGCGCGCGTGCTGATGCAGGACTTCACCGGCGTTCCCGCGGTCGTCGATCTGGCCGCGATGCGCGACGCGATGGTGTCGCTCGGCGGTGATCCCGAGAAGATCAACCCGCTCGTTCCCGTCGATCTCGTCATCGATCACTCCGTCATCGTCGACGAATTCGGCACGCCGCAGGCCTTCGCCAAGAATGTCGAGCTGGAATATCAGCGCAACGGCGAACGCTACCGTTTCCTGAAGTGGGGCCAGCAGGCGTTCAAGAATTTCCGCGTCGTTCCTCCGGGCACCGGCATCTGTCACCAGGTCAATCTCGAATATCTCGGCCAGACCGTCTGGACCAAGGAAGAGGACGGCGAGACGATCGCCTATCCCGACACCTGCGTCGGCACCGACAGCCACACGACGATGATCAACGGTCTCGGCGTTCTCGGCTGGGGTGTGGGCGGTATCGAGGCTGAAGCCGCCATGCTCGGCCAGCCGGTTTCGATGCTTCTGCCCGAAGTTATCGGCTTCAAGCTGACCGGCAAGCTCAAGGAAGGTGTCACCGCGACCGACCTCGTTCTGACCGTCGTGCAGATGCTGCGCAAGAAGGGTGTCGTTTCCAAGTTCGTCGAATTCTTCGGCCCCGGCATGGACAACATGCCGCTCGCCGACCGTGCGACGATCGGCAACATGGGTCCGGAATACGGCGCGACCTGCGGCTTCTTCCCGGTTGACGGCGAAACCATCAACTATCTCACCATGTCCGGCCGCACGCATGATCGCATCGCGCTTGTCGAAGCCTATTCGAAGGCCCAGGGCATGTGGCGCGAAGGCGACGGTTCCGACCTCGTCTTCACCGATACGCTGGAGCTCGACCTCGGCGACGTCGTGCCGTCGATGGCAGGCCCCAAGCGTCCGGAAGGCCGCATCGCGCTTGAAAACATCGCTTCCGGCTTCGCGACGTCGATGGAAGCCGACTACAAGAAGCCCGGGCAGCTCAACAACCGCTATGCAGTCGAAGGCACCGATTTCGATCTCGGCCATGGCGATGTCGCGATTGCCGCCATCACCTCCTGCACCAACACCTCCAACCCGTCGGTGCTGATCGCTGCCGGCCTTCTCGCCCGCAACGCCGTTGCCAAGGGGCTGAAGACCAAGCCGTGGGTCAAGACGTCGCTCGCGCCCGGATCGCAGGTCGTCGGCGAATATCTCGCCAAGTCGGGCCTGCAGGCCGACCTCGATAAGCTCGGCTTCAACCTCGTCGGCTTCGGCTGCACCACCTGCATCGGCAACTCCGGCCCGCTGCCGGCGCCGATCTCCAAGACGATCAATGACAAGGGTCTGATTGTTTCCGGCGTGCTCTCCGGCAACCGCAACTTCGAAGGCCGCATCTCGCCCGACGTCCAGGCGAACTATCTCGCTTCGCCGCCGCTTGTCGTCGCCTACGCTCTTGCCGGCACGGTCCAGAAGGACCTGACCAAGGAGCCAATCGGCGAAGACCAGAACGGCAAGCCGGTCTACCTCAAGGATATCTGGCCGACCTCGCACGAGGTGCAGGAGTTCATCCAGAAATACGTCACCCGCGAACTCTACGAAACCAAGTATGCCGACGTCTTCAAGGGTGATGCCAACTGGCAGGCCGTCCAGGTCCCGCCGGGCCAGACCTATGCCTGGGACGACAACTCCACCTATGTCCAGAACCCGCCCTATTTCGTCGGCATGGGCAAGAAGGGCACCGGCGTCTCCGACATCAAGGGCGCCCGCGTCCTCGGCCTGTTCGGTGACAAGATCACCACCGACCACATCTCTCCGGCCGGTTCGATCAAGGCGGCGTCGCCGGCCGGCGCATACCTCATCGGCCATGACGTTGCCGTTGCCGACTTCAACCAATACGGCACGCGGCGCGGCAACCATGAAGTGATGATGCGCGGCACCTTCGCCAATATCCGCATCCGCAATCACATGCTCGGCCCGAACGGCAAGGAAGGCGGCTACACGATCCACTACCCGTCGAAGGAAGAGACATCGATCTACGACGCCGCCATGCAGTACAAGGCCGAAGGCGTGCCGCTCGTCATCTTCGCCGGCGTCGAATACGGCAACGGCTCCTCGCGCGACTGGGCTGCCAAGGGCACCAACCTGCTCGGCGTCAAGGCCGTGATCGCCCAGAGCTTCGAGCGCATCCATCGCTCGAACCTGGTCGGCATGGGCGTCATCCCCTTCGTCTTCGAAGAGGGCACGACCTGGCAGAGCCTCGGCCTCAAGGGCGACGAGCTCGTCACCATCGAGGGGCTGGACAAGATCAAGCCGCGCGAGAGGAAGATCGCCAAGATCACCTATGGCGACGGCACGGTGAAGGAAGTTCCGCTGCTGTCGCGCGTCGATACGCTCGACGAGGTGATCTACCTCAACAATGGCGGCATCCTGCAGACGGTTCTGCGTGATCTCGCTGCCTGATTGTCGAGCATGATGCCGAAAAGTGTGAGCGGTTTTCGGAAAACATCATGCTCTGCTTCTTTGATGTAGATCCGGATTGAGATTTTAGGCCGAATCGGCCTGAAATCATCCGGATCTAGGAGATTGCTATGATAATGGCCGCCGGAGAGCAATTTCCGGCGGCTCCTCTTTGCGGCGACAGTATTCGATGGGGCTCACGATGATTTGTTTTCAGCGCTTTCCGGGCGAGCTACGTCTCACCCGTTCGTGACTTTTCGTTTGGACCCGGAAGGATTATTCGTACGTTCATGTCTCAGAGCCTTCGGTTCCTAAACGCCGCCGGCGCTGAAAAAGAGGTGCAGGTGAATGTCCCCCCGTTTCTTGATTTCGCTGATCGCCGGCGTTGCTTTTGCAGGCTCGCTGCATGCCGAAGACGGCAAGCCGAGAGGCGTCGTCGAGCTTTTCACGTCACAGGGCTGCTCCTCCTGTCCTCCCGCTGATGCCGCCTTCCGCAAGCTGGTGAACCAAGGCGATGTCATCGCGCTCGCCTATCACATCGACTACTGGAATTATCTCGGCTGGGCCGATACGCTGAGCTCGAAGGAAAATACCGAGCGGCAGTACGGCTATGCCAGGACGATGGGTCGCAGCAACGTCTATACGCCGCAAGCCATCGTCAACGGGCGCGGCCATTTGGCCGGCGCCGATCTCACCGGCATCAACAGCAAGATCGACACCTACAGCAGCGAAGGCAATGGGCTGACCGTTCCCATCAGCGCGGCGATGCGCGGCGACGAGCTGGAGATCAAGATCGGTGCCGGACAGGGCAAGGCCAATGTCGTCATGGTCTATTTCGACAAGGAGAAGACAATCGACGTTGAGAAAGGCGAAAACAGCGGAAAGAAGATCTCCTATCTGCACAGCGTCACCAACGTCGAAACCGTCGGCATGTGGGATGGCAAGGCGACCAGTCTGACGCTACCGGCGAGCGTCTTGCAGCGGCCGCAGCTCGAGGGCTGCGCAATCCTGCTACAGTCGGCCACGGCCGACGGCGATCCGGCGGCGATCCTCGGCGCGACCGTGGTGATGGCGGGAAAAAGCATCTGATATTTCACCCGAGTACGGGTGAAATGCGGGCGGCCCGGCCGAGCGTATTCGGGGCTGGGGTTAAGGTCGATACGCTCCGCCGGGCCCTTTGGCGCGCTGGCGCCAAACCGGGATGCATAAATCTCCCGCAAATGAGGCGCTGTTTTGACTGAAATGCGGCACAGGGGAGAAAGCATTGCTTGGTCCCCAGCGAACGTGACTGGACCTGCGGCGAATGTGAGGAGCGCCGCTCTTGCAATTTGCGGCGGCTCGGGCAAACTGTCACTCTCCTGTCACAAGCGGAGGCCTTGGAGACCTGATGACAGATCAGCCGGATTTGCGACACGGCGAAAGCCGCTCCGTCGACAATAGTTCCTCGGTCATCGTCGATCTCAGGGAATACAAACAAAGCAAGGACCCGCTTCCGGTGACTTTCCACCGGCGCGAGCTGGATGCGATCCTCTGGATCTACGGCCGCATGGTGGGCGAGGGGGAATGGCGCGATTACGCCATTGACCATCTGAAGGACAGAGCGGTCTTTTCCGTCTTCAAGCGCTCCGGCGAGATGCCGCTCTTCCGGATTGAAAAGAACCCGAAGCTTGCCGCCAAACAGGGTGCCTATTCCGTGATCAATATCAACGGCATGATCCTGAAGCGCGGACACGAGTTGAACCAGGTCCTCAAGGTATTCGACAAAACCTTGAAACTCGTGGACAAATAACTCTTATCAGCCCGCAAACAGCGTACCGGGGTAGGTGGAGGGATTCGGATCAGTTGTCATGCCCTCGCCGAGGCTGCGCTGCATGAGCATCGTGTCCAGCCAGTGGCCGTGCTTGTAGCCGGTGCCCTTCATCAGGCCGACCTCCACAAAACCTGCCTTCAGATGAAGCGCGATCGAGGCCGGGCTCGCGCCACCGATGACGGCCACCATCTGACGAAAACCAAGCGCGGTGCAGCGGTCGATCAGCTCGATCATCAGGGCCTTGCCGATGCCACGGCCGCGGGCTTCGGGGGCCAGGTAGATCGAATCCTCCACCATCCAGCGATAGGCGGGGCGGGTGCGGAAGGCCGACGCATAAGCGTAGCCCAGGAGTTTCCCGTCCCCATCGGCCGCGGCGATGTAGGGATATTGCTGACTAACTATCGCGGAAAAACGCTGGGCCATTTCGGCCTCGGAGGGCGGCGCAATCTCGTAGCTTGCAACGCCATTCAGGACCGAGTCACGATAGATCTCCGTGATGGCGGGGATGTCGGCTTGGGCGGCGTTGCGCAGGAGGAAGGACATCGAGGCGGCAGGTCCATCGGAAGAGCAGGCTCCTCTAAAATCATCCCTGCGAAACCGGCGCAACAAAAAAGGCGGCCGAAGCCGCCTTTTCGATCTCATTGCGCCTGTTATCTGCGGTTGCCCATGAACTGCAGCAGGAACATGAAGAGGTTGAGGAAGTCGAGGTAAAGCGTCAGTGCACCCATGATCGCCTTGCGACCGGCGACAGCGACGTCATCGGCTTCATAGTAGAGTTCCTTGATCCGCTGCGTGTCGTAGGCGGTGAGGCCTGCGAAGATCAGCACGCCGATCACCGAGATCGCGAACTGCAGCGCGGATGAAGCCAGGAAGATGTTGACGAGCGAGGCGATGATCAGGCCGAAGAGGCCCATGATCAGGAACGAACCCATCGCCGACAGGTCACGCTTCGCGGTATAGCCGTAAAGCGACAGTGCGCCGAAGGAGGCGGCGGTGACGAAGAAGGTCTGAACGACGCTCTGGCCCGTATAGACCAGGAAGATCGACGAGAGCGACAGCCCTACCAGGGCGGCGTAGATCCAGAAGGTGGTCTGGGCGGCGGAGACGCTCATCTGATGAATGCGGAAGCTCAGGAAGAAGACGACCGCAAGGGGGGCAAGGATGACGACCCAGCGCAACGGCGACTGGAACAGAAGCGCGCCAAACTGGGTGAGTTGGCCGTCCTGGACCGCGAAGTTGAATCCGAGATATGCGGCCACGCCGGTGATCGCCAGGCCCAGCGCCATCAGGTTGTAGACCTTGAGCATATATGCGCGCAGGCCTTGATCAATCATCTCGCCGGTCTGGACGCGGCTTTGATAGTTACGAAGATCAGCCATAGTTTCCTCTTACAAGCTCCGAAGGAGATACGGTGTCGGGTTCTCGACCCGGGCGCCGCTGCGGAGCTCCAGCATGCCTGCAGACAATATGAGGCTTTCGCCCTTTGCAAACAAGGGGCCTGCAACGGCGCGGCCGGTTAAATCGCCGTAAGGTGAAGGCCTTGGGACAGCTTCAAAGCTCGCGCAGCACGGGCGCCGCCTTCTGCCCGAGGATGCGCCAGGTGCCGATGAGGCCGATGCCGACTGTCAGAACGAGTGCCGTCACCAGCGTCAGGCCCGCCACGTCAGGCAGGAAGGCAGACGGCAGTCGCATGATGCGGGCGACGATGAACCAGGCGGCGATGGCGCCGGCAAAGAGTGCGAAGATCGCAGTCGCCAGTCCGAGGATCAGATATTCGTAGCTGAAGGCACGAATCAGCATGGCGCGCGTGGCGCCGAGCGTCTTCAGCACCACCGCATCGTGGGTGCGCGCCCTGTTGCCGGCGGCGAGCGCACCGGCCAGGACAAGAATCGAGGCGATGAGCGCCACCGATGCCGCGGCACGGATCGCTGTCGCAAGCTGCCCGACGAGCTGGTTGACGATGTCGATCGCGTCCTTGACTCGCACGCTGGTGATCGTCGGATAGGTATTGGTGACGGATTTCAGGATCGCCGCATCTTCGGCCGGCGTCGAGGAGGGATCGGTCAGGGTCGCCAGCCAGGCATGCGGGGCGCCGCGGAAGGTGTTCGGTGAGAAGACCATGACAAAATTGATCGACAGTGATTCCCATTGGACGCGGCGCAGATTGGCAATCTTTGCCGTGATATTGCGACCCAGCACGTTGACGGTCACGGTATCGCCGATCTTGAGGCCGAGCTCGTGCGCCTCTTCCGAGGAGAAGGAGACGAGCGGCTCGCCGCTGTAATCCTTGTGCCACCAGCTGCCTTCGGTGAGTGCAGCATTTTCCGGCAGCGTGTCGGCGTAGGTGATGCCGCGATCGCCGTTCAGCACCCATCGGCCGGCGGCCGGCACATTCATCTTGGTGACGTCCTCGCCGTTGAAGGCGACGATCCGGCCGCGCAGCATCGGCACCTCCATCAACTTGCCCTTCGGCGCCTGCGTCTGGACAAGATTGCGGAAGGCGTCGACCTCGGCACTCTGAATATCGACGAAGAAGAAGTTGGGTGCACCCTCGTTCATTCGGCCGGTCAGCTGCTGGCGCAGGTTGCCGTCGATCAGGGTCAGGGTCACCAGCAATGCCAGGCCAAGGCCGAGCGAGAGCACGACCGATGGCGTCAGCGCGCCGGGGCGGTGGATGTTGCCGATTGCGAGCCTGAGCGCCGGCGAATGAACGCGCGGGCTGCGGCGCGCGAGCCAGGCGATCAAGGCGGCGACGAGGCGCAGGACGACGAAGGCGAAGACGATTGCGCCGACGAAGACGACGGCGATGAAACGATCATAGGCGGTGAGGATGGCAAGGCCGGCAAGGGCAGCCATGAAGAGGGCGGCAAGCAGGATATAGGGCCAGGACGGTAGACGGCGGGCCTCAAAACCCTGCTCGCGGAAGAGCGCGGTGGCCGGTACTTCGCGGGCATGGCCGAGCGGCAGAATGGCGAAGGCGAGCGTGGTCAGGATGCCGAAGAGCGTCGCAAGCAGCAGGGCACTGGGATAGAGGGTCGGCTCGGTCGAGACCGGCAGGAATTGCGCCAGGAACTGTGCTGCAAAGATCGGCGACAGGGCGCCGATGACGAGGCCGGCCATAATGCCGCCAAGGGCGATGATGGCGATCTGAAAGAGATAAATCAGAACGACGACGGCGGCCGGAGCGCCGAGGCATTTGAAGGTGGCGATGGTGGTGCGCTTGGAATCGAGGAAAGCACGCACGGCGTTGGCGACGCCAACACCACCGACGATCAGGGCTGTGAGGCCGACCAGCGTCAGAAATTGCGAGAAACGGGTGATGTTTTCAGTGAGCGAGGGTGCTGCGCGGTCGCTGGTGCGGATCGCCCAGCCGGCAGAGGGAAACTCCTTGGAGGCACGCGCCTGGATGCCCGACATGGCGCGCTTGTCTTCCAATCGGATCTTATAGGCGTGTTCAACCAGACTTCCGGTCTGGATCAGCCCCGAGGCTTCGAGCGCCTGTCGGCTGACAAGCAGACGCGGTGCAAAACCGAAGCCTTCCGACAGCGCGTCCGGCTCGGTCTTCACTGTACCGGTAATGCTGAGCTTGACATTGCCGAGCAGCAATTCGTCGCCGATCGCAAGGCCGAGCCGATCGAGAAGCAGCGGGGCGGCGACCGCGCCATAGGTGCCGCCTTGGCCGGAAAGCAGGGCTGCAAGCGGATAGTCCGGTTCGGCGACGAACCTGCCGTAGAGCGGATAGGCGTCATCGACCGCCTTGACCTCGACCAGCGCCTGATCGGAACCGTCAGGCTTGCGGGCCATCGAGCGCAGACCCGTTGAAACCGAAACGGTTCCCAGGCCCTGAAGGAAGCTCATTTCCTGAGGTGTCGCCTGGCGATTGTTGAGTTCGAAGCGGACGTCGCCCGCCAGCAGCTCCTGCCCCTGCGAGGCGATCGTGTCGGTGATCGACTGCGAAACGGAATTGACGGAGGCGATCGCCCCGGTGCCGAGTGCGATGCAGGCCAGAAAGATATAGAAGCCGCGGATGCCGCCTCGCAACTCGCGAAGCGCCAGGCGAAAAGCGAGCGCGACGCGTGGCGTGACCATGCTCATGCGATTGCCGCTTCGCTGCGGCGGGCAGCGCTGTCGCCCTCGATCCTGCCTGAACGGACGCGGATCTGGCGCGAGCAGCGGTTTGCAAGCGAGACGTCGTGGGTGACGAGAAGCAGGGTCATGCCGCGCTCGGCCTGCTTGGCGAAAAGAAGGTCGGCGATCTGTCGGCCGGTCTCGGTATCGAGATTGCCTGTGGGCTCGTCGGCAATCAGCAAGGCGGGCGAAGGAGCGAGCGCTCTGGCAATCGCCACGCGCTGCTGCTCGCCGCCGGAAAGCTGGCCGGGATAGTGGTTCAGCCGTTCGCCGAGACCGACCGAACTCAGTTCGCGATGGGCGATTTCGAAGGCGTTGCTGATATTGGCGAGCTCCAGCGGCACCGCGACGTTTTCCAGCGCCGTCATGTTGGCAATCAGATGGAAGGACTGGAAGACGATGCCGATGTTGCGGCCGCGGAAATCGGCGACCTCATCCTCACTGAGGGCGTGGAGCGGCGTGTCATTGATGTTGATTTCGCCGCTGTCGAGCTTCTCCAGTCCTGCAAGCACCATCAGCAGAGTGGATTTGCCGGAACCGGAAGGCCCGACGATGCCGACGGATTCGCCGGCCGATATATCGAGATCGATACCCTTCAGAACATGGACGGAGGCGGCCGCACTGCCAAGGGTGAGATCGGCGCCCTTCAACTCGATGATGGTTTTTGCCAACGGAAATCGCCCTATATTAATCTCTAACGCAATGGCCGCATAACGGCACCTCGCCAATCTAGGGAAGCCAGAATGAGATTTAAAGTTGCCGCGCTTCAATTCACCGTCATCGCGGTGTCGCTGATCTTTGCCGTTGGAGCGAATGCGCGGACGATCAATCTCGTCGGATTCGGGGACAGCCTGATGGCGGGTTATCAGCTGCCGCCCGGCCAGGGCTTTCCGGAAAAGCTGCAGGCGGCGTTGAAGGCGAAGGGGCTCGACGTTTCCATTGCCAATGCCGGGGTTTCCGGCGACACCACGACAGGTGGGCTTGCCCGGATCGACTGGTCGGTCCCCGACGGCACCGATGGCGTTATCCTCGAGCTTGGCGCCAACGATGCGCTGCGTGGAATTCCGCCGGAAGAGAGCGAGAAAAATCTCGACCAGATGATTGCCCGGCTCAAGGCGCGCGGCATAGCGGTGCTGCTTGTCGGCATGATGGCGCCGCCGAACATGGGAGCGGATTATGCGGCGCGCTTCAATCCGATTTATCGGAAACTTTCGGAGAAACACGGAGTTCGACTCTATGCCTTCTTCCTCGACGGGGTTGCGCTCGATGCGGGGCTGAAGCTCGATGACGGCATGCATCCGAACGCGAGAGGTGTCGACGTCATGGTCGAGAAAATGGAAGCTGATGTCACAAATTTCATCGATACGATTTCTTCTGTGAAGAATTAGGGGCTTGCACGGCCATTGATTGCGTGATTCCGTGTAAGCACCTGCAAAAGATTCGGGGAGTGCTCGTTATGCCGAGACTGTTTACCGCCCTCGAAATTCCGCGCAATGCGGCAATGAGCCTTTCATTGCTGCGCGGTGGCCTCCCCGGAGCACGATGGATCGATGTGGAAAATTACCACATCACGCTACGCTTCATCGGTGATGTCGACGGCCGCACGGCCGATGAAATCGTTGAACGTCTCGACCGGATCGATCGGCCTGAATTTCAGTTCCGGCTCGAAGGCATCGGCTCGTTCGGTTCAAAGAAGCCGCATTCGGTCTGGGCAGGCGTTTCTCACTCGCCTGAAATGTACGCCCTGCAGGCCGAGATCGAACGCATCTGCCAGCGCATCGGCCTGCCGCCGGATCCGCGCAAATTCACGCCGCACGTGACGCTGGCACGGCTGAAATCCTCGCGGCTCGACGATGTCGTGCAATATCTGAGCGGGCGCGGCAACTTCCACACCGCGACCTTCACGGCGCCGCGTTTCGTGCTGCTTTCATCGCGCGAATCGGTCGGTGGCGGGCCCTATCTCACCGAGGAGGTGTTCCCGCTGCACGAAGTACGTCCGGCGACCAGCGTTTCGAGCAGGCTGCTGCAGCCGGCCAAGAGCCTGGTATAGAGCAGCTCGAAACCTTCCGGACCGCCATAATAGGGGTCGGCAATGTCCTCCCCCGTTCCCAGCGCGATATCGCCGAACAGCTGGATATTCGCCTCGGGAGAGGCGATCCTGTTGAGTTCCGCCACGTTGGCGCGGTCATGGCGACGATCAGATCGACACTGACGCAATCGATCGAACGGATGCGCCGGGCACGTTGCCCTGCTATGTCGATGCCATGGTTGCGGGCAACAGCGATCGAACGGCGGTCGGGCGGTTCGCCTTCATGCCAGTCGCCGGTGCCGGCGGAATCGATCGTGAAGCGATCGGTCAGCCTCGCCTCGGCGACAAGATGGGTAAAAATTCCCTCCGCGAGCGGAGAACGGCATATATTGCCCATACAAACGAAAAGGATGCTGATGTCTTTCATCGGTAACCTGCTGACAGATGAGAGGACCATGGCATGAAACAGGAAAGACTGGAACGGGCCGCGGCCGAGGCACGAATGGCCGAGCTTTCGGGCTGGGCGCTCAACGATGCGGCCTCTTCGATCTCGAAAACGTTCAAGTTTTCAAATTTCATCGAGGCCTTCGGTTTTATGACGCAGGCGGCGATTACGGCCGAGAAACTCAACCACCATCCCGAATGGTTCAACGTCTATTCCAGGGTGGATGTGACGCTGAACACGCATGATGCCGGCGGGCTGACGGAACTGGATTTCAAGCTCGCCAGGGCGATGGACAAGGTGGCAGCACGCGGTGCCGTTTGAAAACGAGCGCTGATTGAAAGCCGAAGCGCCATCACCATATGTTCGCATGGACGAAAGGATGTCAGGGATGGACGAGGTCAAATTCGGGGAAATCCTGCTGCCGGGCGACGAGGACACCCAGAACCGGCGGGAGGAAACCGTACGGCAGAAGTTCTGGCCGACCTTCCGCCGGGCTGTCCGGCAGATTCCCTTTTCGCGCGACGTCGTTGCTGGTTTCTACTGTGCGCTCGATCCGCAGACGCCGACCAAGGTGCGCGGCGTGCTGCTGGCAGCGCTGGCCTATTTCGTCATGCCGGTCGACATGATTCCGGATATTTTCGCCGTCATCGGCTTTTCTGACGACATCGCCGTGCTTTCCGCCGCCTTCGCCATGGTGCGCGGTCATATCCGGCCGAGCCATTACGACGCGGCGGACAGGGTCCTTGCCGACAGGCCCGCCGAAACGATGAAAACGATTTGAAGACCGCGGCTCGGTTCAGCCGAGTTCCCGCTTCAGCATCTTGCGAAGCTTTCCAAATGCAAGCCGAATACGTGATTTCAGCGTGCCGAGCGGCAGCCGGAATGCGATTCGCCGAGGAAGAAAGCTGCACGCATCATGTCGCGCTGTTCTTCGGGCAGTTGTTCGACAGCGGCGCGTAGCTTGGCGTCGCGATCGCCATTTGCGATGATTTCATCGGCGCCGATCTCGGCCGATGGCAGCAGGCTCGGGTCGGTTTCGTCGAAAGTGCGGGTGCTGGTGCGGCGCCGCAGATCGATGCGGCGGTTGCGGGCGATGCGAAAAAGCCAGGTCGACAGAGAAGATCGCGTGGCATCGTAGAGACAGGTCTTGTGCCAGAGCACGATCATGATCTCCTGGACCAGCTCTCCGGCGTCGCCTGACGTCATCTTCTGGCGCGTCAGCCAGGTCTTTCAGGCGCGGGGCGAAATAGTCGAACAAGATGGAAAAGGCCTGCTGGTCGCGATCGTCTGCGACGGCCTTTGCGAGGGCAGCGAAACGCTGTCTTTCCCGGGCACCCATCTCGTCTCACCAGCCCCCTAGGACAAAAATTTCGTCCCGGATTTCCAAAGTCTTAATGAGGTACAGCGGATTTTTGAAAGGTCAAACTCTTGCCTGAATCCTTGTGTCTTAAGTTCAGCCGAACGGCCAGCCGTGCCCATCGGCGCACCGGCATCGCAGCCGATTTCGGCAAGGGGCAAAAGTGGTAGTCGAGCTGAAATGACACAGGCACATACAAATCGCAGCTATTGTTGACCATTTGGTAACCTGAATTAAGTCAAAATAAAGCAGATCGTGATTATGCGGCGCCCGCTATGATCGCTTCGGGCCTTGAATCGCAAGAACCGGCAGGAATCCATGTTTGTAAGAAGTATCGTATCCGCCCTCGCCCTCACCATGACAATGGCCGGAGTGGCGGCAGCGCAGCAGGCCGCGACCGCCGCCGCGCCGACCCGCATTCAGCAGTTCCAGGCCTGGGGGGCTTATTCCTACAAGTCGGGCAACAGCACCGTGTGCTACGTCCTGTCGGTCCCGACGGCAAAGCAGCCGGCAAGCGTCGACCACGGCGACAATTTCTTCATCGTTTCGCAGCGTCCGGGCCAGAACATCTCCTATGAGCCGCAGGCGATGATGGGCTATACGGTGAAGGAAAATTCGAAGATCAACGTCGTCATCGACAACAAGACCTTCGTCATGTTCACCAAGGACAAGGCCGGCTGGGTCGAGAATGCTGCCCAGGAGCCGGCCCTCGTCGCGGCGATGAAGACCGGCCATTCGATGACCGTGAATGCGGTTTCGCGCAAAGGCACCGGCACCTCCTACAGCTATTCGCTCTCGGGCATCTCGGCAGCGCTCAAGCAGATCGAAAGCTGCAAGTAAGCGGCTTTTGCTGAGAGAGTTCAAAAGGCCGGCCTTGCGCCGGCCTTTGTTATTTCCATCTATAGTGACGCGCAGCCAAAATGATGCTAAAGGCCGCGTAAACAGCGGACAGTTCGCGATATCAGTCGCCGTCTGCGATCAATTTCTGCCAATGTGCCGTCATGCGCCCGCAAGTCTTCCGGATCACACCGTGAAGCCAGCGGCTTGCGGAACGGTTACGTGTTTGAATTCGGGGTCAGAAGCCTATGTCCGTCATGGATGCGATCGTCGTCAACAAACCTCAGGCCTCGCGCCCGCCTTCCGGCGCCGAGAAGCCGTCGTTGATCGGGCTCTCCCGCGAGGAAATGGCGGCAGCGCTCCGGGAAAAGGGAGTACCCGAAAAGCAGATCAAGATGCGCGTCTCGCAGCTTTGGAACTGGATCTATGTGCGCGGCGTCTCTGATTTCGACCATATGACCAATGTCGCCAAGGATATGCGTGAAATGCTGAAGACGCATTTCACCATCGCGCGTCCGGAAATCGTCGAGGAGCAGGTCTCGAACGACGGCACGCGCAAATGGCTGCTGCGTTTTCCCGCGCGAGGCGCAGGACGCCCGGTCGAGATCGAGGCCGTCTACATTCCGGAAGAGGGCCGCGGCACGCTCTGCATCTCAAGCCAGGTCGGCTGCACGCTGACCTGTTCCTTCTGTCATACCGGGACACAGCGCCTGGTGCGCAACCTGACGGCGGAGGAAATTCTGTCGCAGTTGCTGCTCGCTCGCGACCGGCTCGGCGACTTCCCGGATCGTGAAGCGCCGCAGGGCACGATCATGCCTGCCGAGGGCCGCAAGGTCAGCAATATCGTGATGATGGGCATGGGCGAGCCGCTCTATAATTTCGACAGCGTCAAGCAGGCGCTGCTGATCGCCACGGATGGCGACGGCCTGTCGCTGTCCAAGCGCCGCGTGACGCTGTCCACCTCCGGCGTCGTGCCGGAGATCTTCCGCACCGGCGAGGAGATCGGCGTCATGCTCGCGATCTCGCTGCATGCGGTGCGCGATGACCTGCGCGACATCCTCGTGCCGATCAACAAGAAATATCCGCTGAAGGAGCTGATCGACGCCTGCAAGGCCTATCCGGGCCTTTCCAATGCGCGGCGCATCACCTTCGAATATGTGATGCTGAAGGATGTCAACGACAGCCTCGAAGACGCGAAGGGTTTGATCAAGCTCCTGAAGGGCGTGCCGGCGAAGATCAACCTCATTCCTTTCAATCCCTGGCCCGGTACCAATTATCAGTGTTCGGATTGGGAGCAGATCGAGAAATTCGCCGATTTCATCAATTCGGCGGGTTACGCTTCGCCGATCCGCACGCCGCGCGGCCGCGACATTCTTGCCGCCTGCGGCCAGCTGAAATCGGAATCCGAACGCATGCGCAAGACCGAGCGCCTGGCCTTCGAGGCGATGATGATCGCCAATCACGGCGCCGACGACTGATCAGCAAGTTTGATCCTCGCTACAATTCTCCTGCATTGATTAAGCATGCGCTTTTCCTAATAGTGCCGCCAAAATCATTCAGGAGGACACCCATGCGCCCGATTCTGCTCGCTCTTGCCGCCACTTTGGCCCTTTCCCTGCCCGCAAAGGCCGACAACGTGACCGTCGCCGTCACCGCGATCGTCGAGCACCCGGCGCTGGATGCCGCGCGCAAGGGCGTTCTCGACGCGCTGACGGCCGCTGGCTATAAGGAAGGCGAGAACCTGAAATTCTTGTTCGAATCGGCACAGGGCAATCCGGCCACCGCTGCCCAGATCGCCCGCCAGTTCGCCGGCGACGAGCCCAATGTCATCGTGCCGATCTCCACGCCCTCAGCCCAGGCGGTCGTTTCCTCGACGCGTGACATTCCGGTCGTCTTCACCGCCGTCTCCGATCCGCTCGGCGCCCAGCTCGTCAAGAACATGGACAAGCCCGGCGGCAATGTGACCGGCCTTTCCGACATGTCGCCGGTCGCCGAGCACCTGGCGCTGATCAAGGAAATCGTGCCGAAGGTCAAAACCATCGGCTACCTCTACAACTCAGGTGAGGCGAACTCGGTTTCGCTGCTCGCCGTCTTGAAGGCCGAGGCCGAAAAGGCCGGCCTGACGGTCGTGGAATCGGCTGCCACCAAGTCTGCCGAGGTTCAGGGTGCGGCGCGCGCCCTCGTCGGCCGCGCCGACGCCATCTACGTTCCGACGGACAATACGATCATCTCCGCGCTCGAAGGCGCCGTTGCGGTTGCCGAAGAAAGCAAGCTGCCGCTCTTCACCGCCGATACGGATTCGGTTTCGCGCGGTTCGATCGCCGCCCTCGGCTTCAACTATTACGATGTCGGCAAGCAGACGGGCGAAATCGTCGTGCGGGTGCTGAAGGGCGAAAACCCCGGCGATATCGCAATCAAGACTGCCGCCGGCAGCGATCTGGTCGTCAACAAGGCGGCGGCCCAGAAGATGGGCGTCACCCTGCCCGAGAGCGTGCTTTCGCGCGCCAACAAAGTCATCGAATAACGGCCATCGTTCCTTCGACCATTCACATTCAGCCGCTCCCGTTTGCGTGGGGGCGGCTGAAGTATTAAAAGGCTGCGGTTTCGCGACGGGCGGAACGGAAACAAAAGGGGCTGAAAGCCTTGAGCCAAATCGCATTTTGGGGGGCCGTCGAGCTCGGCCTGGTCTATTCCTTCGTCGCCCTCGGCGTCTATCTCGCCTTCCGCGTCCTCGATTTTCCGGACCTGACGGTGGATGGTTCCTTTCCGCTCGGCGCGGCGGTGACCGCGGTGCTGATTATTGCCGGCGTCAATGCCTGGCTCGCGGCGCTGATTGCGATGGCGGCGGGCGCGGCGGCCGGCATGGTGACGGCGCTGCTCAACGTGCGCTTCAAGATCCTCAACCTGCTCGCCTCGATCCTGACGATGATCGCGCTCTTCTCCGTCAATCTGCGAGTGATGGGAAGACCCAACGTCGCTCTCATCAATGCCGATACGATGATCAGCTCCTTCTTCGGTCATGGCCTGCGCGATTTCTATGTGCGGCCGCTCTTCGTCGGCGTTCTCGTCATCGTCGCGCTGCTTCTGGTTTGGCGCTTCCTCGAAAGCGATGCCGGGCTTGCGATGCGCGCGACCGGCGCCAATGCGCGCATGGCCCGCGCCCAGGGCGTAGACACCAGCCGGCAAATCTATCTCGGCATGGCGATTTCGAACGCGCTGGTGGCGTTCGGCGGCGCCTTGTTTGCCCAGACCAACGGCTTTGCCGACGTCACTTCGGGCGTCGGCACGATCGTCGTCGGGCTCGCGGCGGTCATCATCGGCGAGACGCTGCTCGGACGCCGCGGCCTGCTGATCGCGCTTGTCGGCTGCGTGCTCGGCTCGATCCTCTATCGCATCGCGATCCAGCTGGCGCTGTCGAGCGACGTCATCGGCCTGCAGGCCTCCGACCTCAATTTCGTGACGGCGGTGCTCGTGACCTTCGCGCTCATTCTACCCCGTCTTCGCCGAGGTGCCGTGTCGTGATCAGCGTCAAAGACATCAAGGTCGTTTTCGGACGCGGCACGCCGCTGCAGAAGCAGGCGCTGAACGGCGTCAGCCTGACCATCGAGCAAGGCTCCTTCGTCACCGTCATCGGCTCTAACGGCGCCGGCAAATCGACGCTGCTCGGCGTGCTCGCCGGCGATGTCATCCCGAGCGAAGGACAGGTGCTGATCGGCAAGAGCGATGTGACGCGCAAATCGACGGCGGCGCGCGCCGGCCTGGTGGCACGCGTCTTCCAGGATCCCCTGACGGGCAGCTGCGGCTCGTTGTCGA
This sequence comes from Rhizobium sp. BK049, assembly GCF_014193135.1. Classification (NCBI taxonomy): domain Bacteria; kingdom Pseudomonadati; phylum Pseudomonadota; class Alphaproteobacteria; order Hyphomicrobiales; family Rhizobiaceae; genus Rhizobium; species Rhizobium sp. BK049. Next base: position 83,236 of record NZ_JACHYV010000025.1, on the reverse strand, counting down.
TCGAAGAGAATCTTGCTCTGGCTGCCCGGCGCGGCGAAAAGCGCGGGCTTGTGCCGGCGCTTGGCGGCAAACGTCGGGACTATTTCAAGGAGCGGATCGCCGAGCTCAATCTCGGGCTGGAGAACCGGCTGAAGGATCGCATGGATCTGCTCTCGGGCGGGCAGCGGCAGGCGGTGTCGCTCGTCATGGCGACACTTGCCGGCTCCGAAGTGCTGCTGCTCGACGAACATACGGCGGCCCTCGATCCCGGCATGGCCGAGTTCGTGATGAACCTCACGCAGAAGATCGTTGCCGAGCGCAAGCTGACGACGATGATGGTCACGCACTCCATGCGCCAGGCGCTTGATTACGGCCACCGCACGATCATGCTCCATGGTGGCGAGATCGTTCTCGACGTGGCGGGCGACAGCAGGAAGGACCTGCAGGTCGAAGATCTGATCGCCATGTTCCGCAAGATGCGCGGCCAGACGCTCGATGACGATGCTTTGCTGATTGGCTGAACCAACAGCGTGCTGATTGGCTGAACCAACAGCGTGCGGATCGGCAAAGCCGACCGCGACCTATCGGGCCTGGGTGAGCAGGATTTTGGCGGCGAAGATCGAGAAGACGCCGGCGAAGGTGTAATCCATGCCGCGCAGAACCTTCTTGTTGTTCTGCAGCCAGGACGCCAGCCAGTCGGCGGCAAAGACGACAGCGGCATTGACGGGCATGCCGATCAGGATGAAACAAAAGCCGAGAAACAGCAGCTTCTGCGTGACGGCGGGATCGCCGGCGCTGACGAATTGCGGCAGGAAGGTCATGAAGAAGATGATGACCTTGGGGTTCAGGAGATTGACCCAGAAGCCGGATGAGACGTTGGCAAGCGCGGTGCCCTTCTGCGTCTCGACCTTGGCGACCGTCAGCTTCGAGCCGAAGCGGATCGCCTGCACTGCGAGCCAGAGCAGATAGCCGGCGCCGCCGGTCTTCAGGATCAGGAAAGCGGTCGGCGAAGCGGTGATCAGCGCCGAAATGCCGAAGGCGACCAGCATGGTGTGGACGACGATGCCGAGGCTGGTGCCGACGACGACGAAAAGGGCCGCCTTCTTGCCCTGGGCGAGTGAACGGCTGATCGAGAGCGTCATATCGGGACCTGGGGTCGCCGCGAGCAGCAGCGTCGCGGCGGCAAAGGCGAGAAGGGTCGGCAGGTTCGGCAGGAAATCCATAGCACGCTCGGAAAGCTGGACAGTCAAGGTGACTACTTATCCAGCCTTCAGAAAATTACCAATCAAACCTTCTCATGCGCGTCGCACTAAACTTGATTCATGCGGCGCGCATTCGCTGTTTGTTTTGTGCATGTCGTTATCCCGGGACCGCTGCACGCTTCCGGGTGAAATGCAGTGGCACCAATTACTTCTCTTCGAGGAAGGCCTTGAACTTGTCGGCGTAATCCTTGTGCCAGCGCGACAGCGGCGGGCGGTTCTCGATGATATCGCCGGCGGCCCAAGCCATGCGGCGTTCATCGACCGCGCGGGTCACGTCGTTGTCGGGGCAGAGGATATAGAAATCGCCGCGTTCCAGGCTTTCGACCATGAAATCGACCGTCTGTTCCGGTGTCCAGGCGCCGGCTGGCTTTTCCGCCCGGTCGCCCTTGGTGAGGCCGGTGAAGACGAAGCCGGGGATCAGCAGATGCGCCGAGATCTTTGAACCCGCGGTGTTGCGCAGTTCGTGTTCGAGCGCTTCGGTAAAGACTTTCACGCCAGCCTTGGAGATGTTGTAGGCGGGGTTGCCCGGCGGCGTGGTGATGCCCTGCTTGGAGCCGGTATTGATGATCAGGCCGGGCTCGCCGTGGGACAGCATCTTCGGCCCGAAGACGCGCGTGCCGTTGACCACGCCCATCAGGTTGACGGCGAAGATATGGTCCCAATTTGACTGCGAACTGAAGATCGAGGTTTCCGGGCCGATGCCGGCATTGTTCATCAGCACGTGCACGCGGCCGAAACGCTGGAGTACGGCGCGTTCGAGCGCCTCCAGGGAGTCGCGGCTGGCGACGTCGGTCTCAACTGCCATCACATCCTCTTCGCCGGCAATGGCTTTGAGCTCCTCGGCGGCGTTGGCCAGCCGATCACCGCCGAGATCGGCGATGACGACGCTCATGCCGCGTCCGGCAAAATACTTCGCCGCCGCAAGTCCGATGCCGGAAGCGCCGCCGGTGATGACGGCAACATTGGACTTCTTGAAAATATCTTGAATATTCGTCACGGGGACAGCCCCTCCTCGAGCATTGTTCGCACGCAGCCGAATATGGGCGGCGCTTTCGCACTGTCAAACGCTATCGGCGCCTCAGCCATCGCACTTGCCCTTGCGTCGCGCGCCAATCTCGCTAAAAGTGCCGCGACACCGGGTTTTCGCCGGCTTTATGCAACGGACCTCATCATCATGGCATCATACAAAGACGTGAAGAAAGTCGTGCTCGCCTATTCCGGCGGCCTCGACACCTCGATCATCCTGAAGTGGCTGCAGACGGAACTCGGCGCCGAAGTCGTCACCTTCACCGCCGATCTCGGCCAGGGCGAGGAGCTGGAGCCGGCGCGCAAGAAGGCCGAAATGCTCGGCATCAAGGAGATCTATATCGAGGACGTCCGCGAGGAATTCGTGCGCGACTTCGTCTTTCCGATGTTCCGCGCCAATGCCGTCTACGAGGGCGTCTACCTGCTCGGCACCTCGATCGCCCGTCCGCTGATCTCAAAGCATCTGATCGATATCGCCCGCAAGACCGGCGCCGATGCGATCGCCCACGGCGCCACGGGCAAGGGCAACGATCAGGTTCGCTTCGAGCTCTCCGCCTATGCCCTGAACCCTGACATCAAGATCATTGCGCCGTGGCGCGATTGGTCCTTCAAGAGCCGCACCGACCTGCTCGAATTCGCAGAGAAGCATCAGATCCCGGTTGCAAAGGACAAGAAGGGCGAGGCTCCCTTCTCCGTCGACGCCAACCTTCTGCATTCCTCTTCCGAGGGCAAGGTTCTGGAAGACCCTGCTCAGGAGGCGCCGGAATATGTGCACATGCGCACGATCTCGCCGGAGGCCGCTCCCGACAAGGCGACGACAATCAAGATCGGCTTCCGCAAGGGCGATGCCGTGTCTATCAATGGTGTCGAGATGTCGCCGGCGACGCTGCTCGCCACTCTCAACACCTACGGCCGCGACAACGGCATCGGCCGTCTCGATCTCGTCGAGAACCGTTTCGTCGGCATGAAATCCCGCGGCGTTTACGAAACGCCCGGAGGCACGATCCTGCTCTCGGCCCATCGCGCCATTGAATCGATCACGCTCGACCGGGGTGCCGCCCATCTCAAGGACGAGATCATGCCGCGCTACGCCGAGCTGATCTATTACGGCTTCTGGTTCTCGCCGGAACGCGAGATGCTGCAGGCGCTGATCGACAAGAGCCAGGAGCATGTCGAAGGCGAAGTGACGCTGAAGCTCTACAAGGGCAATGTCATGGTCATCGGCCGCGAAAGCGAAAAGTCGCTCTATTCCGACAAGCTCGTCACCTTCGAGGACGACCAGGGCGCTTACGACCAGAAGGATGCGGCCGGCTTCATCAAGCTCAACGCGCTGCGCCTGCGCACGCTCGGCAAGCGCAATCTCGGGACGTAATCGCGGAATTCGTCTTCGGACGGATATGAGCCCGCCGGCATTGCCGCGCGGGCTTTTTTGTTGGATGCGCGGCAAGCGCGGCACGACCTGTCGAGGCGTTCAAGCTGACCGGATTGCGCCCAACAGCGGTCATCAATCGACTGATTCGCTGTTCACGCGCCGTCGCCTGCGTACGGGTCTTGCCGATACCCTCCGCGAACGGTCAACAGCACCAGTTGACATGGTCGTAAAATAGTGTCACTGTAAGTCACATTAATACATTATGAGAGACATAATGTCCCAACAGACGCCCACTCGAAAGTACAGTTCCCCCTTACGGGAATCGCAGGCCCAGGAAACACGGGAGCGCATCCTGCGCGCCACCTCAGACCTTCTCAACGGCAATGCGTTCGCGGACATTTCCATGGACGATGTTGCGCGGTCTGCCGGGGTGGAGAGGCGAACGGTGTTTCGGCATTTTGCAACGAAGGAAGCGCTGTTCGACGCCTTCTGGGTCTACATTAACCAGAGTATGAATGCGGCGGTCCTTCCAACGACCCTCGAGGAGCTTCTTCGCTCGCCCCTCGACGCCTTTCCGCAGTTCGACAAGAACGAAGGCATCATTCGCGCCAGCCTACATACGCCCACGGGTCACGCCATGCGGATGCGGACGGTCAAGGCACGGCGCATCGCGTTCCGGACGTGCCTCGAAGACGCCAATCTGGATGTAAATTCCAAGAGCGCCCGCAAGGTCGAGGCGCTCTTCCACCTTCTCTACAGCGCCAGCGCCTGGGAAACGCTTAAGGACTACGGCGGATTGACCGGGAAGGACGCGGGAAAGGCCGCATCCTGGGCGATGCAGGCGCTGTTGAAAGCTGCCGAGACCGACGAGAACTGATCACACATGCTGGCGAGAGCCGGCTTAACGATGGAGACGATGATGGATCAAGCATTCAAGACACACGACACCGCGGACGCCCTTTGGGTCATTCGCGACAAGGTGCAGTTCATGGGCGAAGTGCCGGAGAAGGGTTTGTCCATCCTGGAGGTGACCGTGCCCCCCGGTTCAGGTACGCCGCCGCATAAGCACGAATCCGTGGAGATATTCCGGGTTCTGAGCGGCGAGATCACCTTCACGGTGTTCGACAGCGTACCTCCCTCACAAATGGTCGCACGGCCCGGCGACGTTCTCACCCTACGCTCCTTCCAGCCGCACAATTATGCCAATACCGGAAGCCTCCCCGCACAGATGATCGCCGTCGTGGAAGACTCGATGAGCCACTTCTTTCGCGACGTCGGCCAGAGCGAAGTCCCGCCTGATGGCCCTCCTTCGGCGGAGGAAATCGGCGCGGTATTGGCGGCGTGCCACAGGCACGGAATTGAAGTCCTGGGCACCTGATGGATGGCCGGGCGACGGCACATCCGTCGCCCTCCCAATCGACAACGACCCGTTGTGGAAGTGCCTCGTATGCGGCGGCGGGCTCGAACCCGGCCGACGCCAATCTGAAGGTGATGTCGACAGGCAGATTGCGATTAGAGCGGTTCAGCTTTTCACGGAAGCGCAGAACTGCTCTGACTTTTTTATGGCCATGTTATTGCCCTTGACGGATGCCTGCCATCGCTTAGTCTGCTGCGATCATTCTCCGGAGCATCCCCATGACGCACTCCCTGCTCTTCGGCGCCTTTCTGGCGGCGCTGTTCTATGTGCTCATTCCGGGACCCGCCTTCCTGCAACTGCTCGGCATCGGCGCCGGTCAGGGGCGCAAGGCCGGGGCCTTGTTCATGATGGGGCATCTGGTCGGGGATCTCATCTGGTCGTCGCTGGCGCTGATTGCGATCGTCGGGGCGAAGACGATCGGGACCTTCGTCTTCGATCTGCTCGGGCTCGCCTGCGGTTTCTACCTCGCCTGGATCGGTTGGGGCGCAGTCAACGCCAAGCCGAAACCGGACGGGCAGGCGCTTGTTATGGTCGAGCGGCCGTTCCGGCGTGGCCTGATTTTCGGCGTCACCAACCCCAAGGGTTATCCAGTGGCGCTTGCTACCTTCACGGCGCTGGTCGCGGGCTCGGCCGGCGCGCTCGATTTCGAGGCGCTGCCGGTGCTTCTCGTTGTGTCTTTCCTGGGTTTCGTGACAGCCGACGTCATTCTGATCGGCATCATCGGGGCGGGGGCGGTTCGTCGCTTCTATCGCGCGCATGAGCGGCTGATCGTGCGCTCGTCCGGCGTGCTGTTCATGGGCTTTGCCGCCCAGGCGCTATGGCATGCAACGCCCGGCCTCATCGGCTGGCGCAAGGCTTGAAGCGCCTCATTTCATGCGAGGCGCATTCGCTCAGCCGTTCAGGAAATTGACGATCGACTTTAGCGTCTGGACTTCATGAGGATCGCCGATCGACATGGCGACCTGCAGCTGATTCTTGTAATAATCGAGGAAATTGAAACTCGTGCCGTCGGTGACGCTGGAGAGATCGATGATATTGCCCAGTGGATCGATCGCATGCATTGGCAATGGTTCGGAGATCGCGGCGTAAGTGTTCTGATCGATCAGGCCGCTATCGAAGCTTTGGCGGGCGTAGTTGCGCAGCTCGCCAGGGCTGACGGCGGTGAAATCCGGCCCGTCGTCGAGATTATCTTCGAGCTGGAACGAAACCGGGGCCGGAGCCTTGGTCTCGATCTGAATATCGGCAGTCTTCGAATTTCTTGCGTTATTAGGGTTGTTTTTAAATAGCAAACTCTGAGAAGACCGCAGGGAAAAAATTTCCATGACGCATGTCCCCTGGCAGGAAGATCATCGGGAAACTAGCGCCTGTAGGTGATTCGCGTCAATCGTTAACAAATAGTTAATTTTCAATTGTCAAATCTTGTACCCCCGGCTTTGGCTGACCTGCGTCAGATCGCCCGACGAGGCAAACGCCTAACGCGGCGACATACCAATTCTGCGGCGGCTCTCCTATATTGACCATCCGTTCGCATACCAAAAGGAATTCTCCGATGGCTTCTCCCCATGATTTCAATCCGGCGCTCGTCAACTGGGACGCTCTCCACGGTCTGCCACGTTTCGATGCCATCGATGATGGCGATTTTTCTGCCGCTTTCGACGCGGCGCTCGCCGCGCATGAACAGGAGATCGATGAGATTGCCGGAAATAGCGATGCGCCGACATTCGACAATACGGTGGTGGCGCTGGAGATCGCCGGCGATGCACTGTCGCGCGTTTCGGCGCTGTTCTGGAACAAGGCGGGCGCACATACCAACGAAGTCATCCAGGCGCTCGAGCGGGAGATTTCGCCGAAGATGTCACGGCACTATTCGAAGATCGGGATGAACGCCGCGCTCTTTGCCCGCATCGACACGCTCTGGGAGAATCGTGAGAGCCTCGGTCTGACGCTGGAGCAGACGCGGGTGCTGGAGCGGCATTGGAAGGGTTTCGTCAAATCCGGCGCCAAGCTTGAAAAGCCCGAGCAGGAGAAGCTTGCGGCGATCAACGAAAAGCTCGCGGGTCTCGGCACGCAGTTCGGCCAGAACGTGCTGGCCGACGAGAAGGCCTGGGCGCTGATGCTATCCGAGGGTGCAGAGCTCGACGGGCTGCCGGAATTCCTGCGCGACGCGATGGCAGCGGCGGCGCGCGAACGCGGCGAGGAGGGCAAATATGCGGTGACGCTGTCGCGCTCGATCATCGAGCCGTTCCTGACCTTTTCGGAGCGCCGGGATCTGCGCGAACAGGCTTTCAAGGCATGGGTGGCGCGCGGCGCAAACGGCGGGGAGACGGACAATCGTGGCGTCATCAAGGAAACGCTGGCCCTGCGCCACGAGGTGGCGAAGCTGCTCGGCTACGGCAATTTCGCCGAGCTGAAGCTCGACAACACGATGGCCAAGACGGCCGATGCGGTGAACGACCTGCTGAGGGCCGTCTGGGCGCGGGCGGTGAAACGCGCCGGCGAGGAAGAGCTCGACATCGCGGCGCTGATCGCCGAAGAGGGCCGGAACCACGAGGTGATGCCGTGGGACTGGCGCCACTACGCCGAAAAGATCCGGGCGCGGAAGTTCGATTTTTCCGAGGCCGAGCTCAAGCCCTACCTGCAGCTCGAAAAGATCATCGACGCCTGCTTTGACGTGGCCGGCCGGCTGTTTGGCATCCGCGCGGTCGAGAAGAAGGGTGTCGCGGCTTATCACCCCGACGTCAGAGTGTTCGAAATCAGGGATCGGGACGACAGACTGGTCGCCCTTTTCCTCGGCGATTATTTCGCCCGCAGTTCGAAACGCTCAGGCGCCTGGATGAGCTCGCTGCAATCGCAGCACAAGCTGCAACTGAAGAACGGCCGCCATGGCGAGTTGCCGATCATCTACAATGTCTGCAATTTCGCCAAGCCCGCCGAAGGCAAGCCGGCGCTGCTGTCGCTCGACGATGCTCGCACGCTGTTTCATGAATTCGGCCATGCGCTGCACGGCATGCTTTCAAACGTCACCTATCCCTCGGTTTCCGGCACCGGCGTCTCGCGCGATTTCGTGGAGTTGCCCTCGCAGCTTTATGAGCACTGGCTGACTGTTCCCGCCATCCTCAAGGAATACGCCGTGCATTTTGAGACAGGCGAGCCGATGCCACAGTCGCTCCTCGACAAGGTGCTGGCGGCCCGCACCTTCAATGCCGGCTTCAATACCGTCGAATTCACCTCGTCGGCGCTTGTCGATATGGCGTTTCATACGCGCGAAGCGATTGACGATCCGATGGCGGTACAGGCGGAGGTGCTGGCCGAGATCGGCATGCCGAAGTCGATCGTCATGCGCCATGCCACACCGCACTTCCAGCACATCTTCTCCGGCGGTTATTCGGCCGGCTATTATTCCTACATGTGGTCGGAAGTTCTCGACGCCGATGCCTTCGCCGCCTTCGAGGAGACGGGAGACGCCTTCAACGGCGAGATGGCGCGCAAGCTCAAGGAGAATATCTATTCCACCGGCGGCTCGGTTGATCCCGATGATGCCTATAAGGGCTTCCGCGGCAAGCTGCCGAGGCCGGATGCTATGCTGGTCAAAAAGGGACTCGCCACCTTCGAGGAATTGACAGGCAGCGACGCTTAAGACAGTTTGATGACAGAGAAGCGAGCGGCATGGCGGCGGCCATGCCGCAGCTTTCGCGCGCGACCCCCTTTCGCAATCGCGAAAAAACCGGTAAGAGCGCGCCAAACGTAAATGGCGCGTCCACTTGGCGTAGCGCCCCAGCCTCAGAGATTATGACATATGGCACTTCGCAACATCGCGATCATCGCGCACGTTGACCATGGCAAGACCACTCTCGTTGACGAGCTTCTGAAACAGTCCGGCTCCTTCCGTGAGAACCAGCGCGTCATGGAACGCGTGATGGATTCCAACGACATCGAAAAAGAGCGCGGCATCACCATTCTCGCCAAGGCGACTTCCATCGAGTGGAAGGACACGCGCATCAACATCGTCGACACGCCCGGCCACGCCGATTTCGGCGGTGAAGTCGAGCGCATTCTGTCGATGGTGGACGGTGCGATCGTTCTCGTGGACGCTGCCGAGGGCCCGATGCCGCAGACCAAGTTCGTCGTCGGCAAAGCCCTCAAGGTCGGCCTGCGTCCGATCGTTGCGATCAACAAGATCGACCGTCCCGATGCGCGCGCCGATGAAGTGGTCAACGAGGTTTTCGACCTTTTCGCGGCGCTTGATGCGACCGACGAGCAGCTGGACTTCCCGATCCTTTACGGTTCCGGCCGCGCCGGCTGGATGAACTACGATCCGGCTGGCCCGAGCGACGAAGGTCTTGCACCGCTACTCGACCTCGTCGTCAAGCACGTGCCCGAGCCGAAGGTCGAAGAAGGTCCGTTCCGGATGATCGGCACGATCCTCGAAGCCAACAACTTTCTCGGCCGTATCATCACCGGCCGTATCGCCTCCGGTTCGATCAAGCCGAACCAGGCTGTCAAGGTGCTCGGCCAGGATGGCAAGCTGATTGAGCAGGGCCGTATTTCCAAGATACTCGCCTTCCGCGGCATCGAGCGTCAGCCGATCGAGGAAGCGCACGCGGGCGACATCGTCGCCATCGCCGGCCTTTCCAAGGGCACGGTCGCCGATACCTTCTGCGATCCAGCGGTCACGGAAGCGCTGAAGGCGCAGCCAATTGATCCGCCGACCGTGACCATGTCCTTCATCGTTAACGACTCGCCGCTAGCCGGCACCGAAGGCGATAAGGTGACGAGCCGCGTCATTCGTGACCGCCTGTTCAAGGAAGCCGAAGGCAACGTTGCTCTGAAGATCGAAGAAAGCGCCGACAAGGACTCGTTCTTCGTCTCCGGCCGTGGCGAACTTCAGCTCGCCGTTCTGATCGAAAACATGCGCCGCGAAGGCTTCGAGCTTGCCGTTTCGCGTCCGCGCGTCGTCATGCACAAGGATGAGAGCGGCCAGCTTCTTGAGCCGATCGAGGAAGTCCTGATCGACGTCGACGAGGAGCATTCCGGCGTCGTGGTGCAGAAGATGTCGGAGCGCAAGGCCGAGATGGTCGAGCTTCGTCCGTCGGGCGGTAACCGCGTCCGTCTGGTTTTCTACGCGCCGACCCGCGGTCTGATCGGCTATCAGTCGGAACTGCTGACGGATACGCGTGGTACGGCGATCATGAACCGCCTGTTCCACAGCTACCAGCCCTACAAGGGTGAGATCGGCGGCCGCGTCAACGGCGTGCTGCTCGCCAACGAAGCCGGTGAAGCCGTTGCTTACGCCCTGTTCAACCTGGAAGACCGCGGCCCGATGATCATCGACGCAGGCGAAAAGGTCTATATGGGTATGATCATCGGCATTCACACCCGCGACAACGACCTCGAGGTCAACGTTCTGAAGGGTAAGAAGCTGACCAACATCCGCGCCGCCGGCAAGGACGAAGCCGTCAAGCTGACCCCGCCGATCCGCATGACGCTGGAGCGCGCACTCTCCTGGATCCAGGAAGACGAACTGGTCGAGGTCACGCCGAAGTCCATTCGCCTGCGCAAGATGTATCTCGACGCCAACGACCGCAAGCGGTTCGAAAAGACCAAGGCGGCGCTCTAAGAGCTCAGTCGTTACCGCTTTCAAACCCCGGCCTTCGAGCCGGGGTTTTTTATTGTGCGCTGCGCTGATTCCGACTTGTGACAATCGTTAAAAAAGCGTTAAATTTTATCCGTCGTCCACATATCAAGTCTGTGGGCAATCGATCACGATGCGCTCGCCGCATATGGTTAATTGCCTGCGGCAGGACCAGAGTAAACGTTATGAAGACGTTGTCGATCGATGTCCGGCGGGCGGAACCGCACGATGCCCGAGCCATTTCGGAAACGCACAGGCTCGCGTGGCAACATACCTATGCAGGCATCATTCCGCATCGCGCGCTGACGCAGATGATCGAGCGTCGCGGCGAGAACTGGTGGCGCAAGGCCACGCGCGGGCCTGCGACATTGCTGGTCCTTGATGTGGCAGGGACGGTCGCCGGTTATGCGACGCTCGGTCTCAACCGTGCCCGCGCCCTGCCGCAGGAAGGCGAAATCTACGAGCTTTATCTTCGCCCCGAATATCAGGGCATCGGTCTCGGCCACATGCTGTTCGGCGAGGCGCGCCGGCTGTTGAAGTCGCTCGGCTGCAACGGCCTGGTCGTCTGGTGCCTCGAGGAAAACGAGGCCGCCAGCCGCTTCTACCGCCACCACGGCGGGACCGATTTCTGCGAAGGTATGGAAAATTTCGACCACAAGCAGTTGAAGAAGATCGGTTTCATCTGGAACTGATCGGCCTGCTCGGGCGTCGCACGCCTCTCTTCCAAAGTTTTTGCGGCATCACGCCGGTGTCATCACGCATCGGTGATCTGCCGTGTTGCGTTGCGAGATGAAACTGATTATCTGGCTTCGAGCAATTCAACCCCGCGGGAGTATCCTATGCGCATCGACGCCATTTCAATCGGTAACAATCCACCTGAAGACGTCAACGTTATCGTCGAGGTTCCTGTTGGCGGTCATCCGATCAAGTATGAAATGGACAAGGAGGCCGGCACGCTGGTCGTCGATCGTTTTCTCTATACGCCGATGACCTATCCGGGCAATTACGGTTTCGTACCGCACACCCTGTCTGAAGACGGCGACCCGATCGACGTGCTGATCGCCAGCACCCGGCCGCTGGTTCCGGGCTGCGTCATCAACGTCCGCCCCATCGGCGTGCTGAAGATGGAAGACAATTCCGGCAAGGACGAGAAGATCATTGCCGTGCCGTCGCCGAAGCTGACGCTGCGCTATGAGAAGGTGAAGGACTTTACCGATCTCCCGGAGATCACGCTGAAGCAGATCGAGCACTTCTTCGAACACTACAAGGATCTGGAGCCCGGCAAGTGGGTGAAGATCTTCGGCTGGGGCGATTCCAAGGAAGCCGGCCAGCTCATCATCGAAGCCGTCGAGCGGGCCAAGAAGGCGAAGGGCTGAACCCTCAGCCTAATAACGCTTCGAGCTTTTTTACCAAATCCTCCGGATCTCCGTCGATCCGGAGGATTTTTTTGCGCGCCGTCTCGCCGGAGACGAGGCTGATGCTGGATTTCGGAATGCGCAGCGACCGGGCGATCAGAAGGATCAGCGCCTTGTTGGCCTTGCCCTTCTCGGGCACTGACGTGACGCGTGCCTTAAGCAGGGTCTCGCCGTCGCCATCCGCCTCGACGCCATCGATCGCGTCACGCCCGCCATTCGGTGTCAGCCGAACGGCGAGGCGAAGATGGTCGGCGAACAGCCTCCAGGGAGGGTTCAAGCGACCAGCGGGTATAGGGTGGTCCAAAGGAATGTGCGCAGGAAGAAGATGATCACCAGCAGGATGATCGGAGAAATATCGATGCCGCCCAGATTCGGCAGCAGACGGCGGATCGGCTTCAGCGCGGGTTCGGTGACATTATAGAGGAACATGCCGACCGAATTGACGAACTGGTTGCTGGAATTGATGACGTTGAACGCATAGAGCCAGGAGAAAACGGCACTGGCAATGAGTATCCAGGTGTAAATATTCAAAACCAAATCAATGGTTTGAAACAAGGCAAACATCGTCGTCTCCAATTGGTTGTTGACAGACATGTAGACATTGGCGACTAAACGGGCAAGTGCCATGTCGAAACGCATGGCAGATCACGTTTAACGGGCGGCCTCGCAGCCATTCCGGCGCCCGCTTCCTCGGACAAGGCCCATGTCGTTTTCGCCCACCGGAGACCGTTTCGCCGCGTTTCGGCATCCGTCGTACACGCGCTTCTTCTTTGCGCGTTTCCTGCTTTCCTTCTCGCAGCAGATCGTCAGTGTCGCAGTCGGCTGGCAGATGTACGATCAGACCGGCAAGGCGATCTATCTCGGTCTGATCGGGCTGGTACAGTTCCTGCCGTCGCTGCTGCTCATCCTGGTCACCGGTTCGGTCGCCGATCGGCACAATCGCCGGGCCATCGCCGCTCTTTGCTCTCTGGTAAGCGCGCTCTGCACGCTGGCGCTGCTGATCATGACGGCGACGGAGACCTTCGCGCCCTGGCCGGTCTTTGCGGTGCTTCTTATTTTCGGGATCGAGCGTGCCTTCATGTCGCCGGCGGTGCAGTCTCTCGCACCCAATCTCGTGCCCGAGCACGCCCTTTCCAATGCGATCGCCTGGAATTCATCGTCCTGGCAGCTGGCGGCGATCACCGGGCCGGTGATCGGCGGCCTGCTCTATGGCGTCAGTGCGACGACCGCCTATACGGTGGCGGTCATCTTCTCCATCCTCGGCGCGGCTCTTCTCTTCATGATCCCCAAGCCGGAACAGAAAACGACGGGTGAGGCCAAGAGCTGGGCGATGATACTCGGCGGCTTCAGCTTCATCCGCGCCGAAAAGGTGGTGCTCGGCGCGATCTCGCTCGATCTCTTCGCCGTTCTGCTCGGCGGTGCGACTGCACTGATGCCGATCTTCGCCCGCGATATTCTGACGCTCGGCCCCTGGGGACTCGGACTGCTGCGGGCAGCGCCAGGACTCGGCGCCATCGTCATGGCGATCTTCCTCGCCGCCTACCCGCTGAAACACCGCGCCGGTCTCTATATGTTCATCGGCGTTGCCCTGTTCGGTGTCGGCACCATCATCTTCGGCGCCTCGACCAATACCGAAATTTCGATCGCAGCACTGGCGCTGATGGGCGCGGCCGACATGGTGTCGGTCTATGTGCGCGAGAGCCTGATCGCGCTCTGGACGCCGGACCAACTCCGCGGCCGGGTCAATGCGGTCAACATGGTATTTGTCGGCGCTTCCAACGAACTTGGGGAGTTCAGGGCGGGCACGATGGCATCGGTCTTCGGCGCGGTGCCGGCAGTGATCCTCGGCGGGATCGGAACTCTGGCAGTTGCGGCGATCTGGGCTTCCAGTTTCCCGAAGCTGCGCAGGATCGACACGCTCGACGCACCCGCCTGACCGCTAAGCGGGATTATGCATGCAGAGTAATAGACGGTGTCGCCTTCGCCGTCTTTCCCTCGAAGACGAGATCGAGGAATTCTGTCAGCCAGGCTCTCAGCGGCGCGTCGAACAGCATGCGGCCCTCAAGGTGTTCGCGGCCCTGCTGGGCGTTCGGCAGAATGAAGCGATGCGCACCGTGCACGACCCAGCGATGCATCATCACCCGGGTGAGCTCGGCATGGAACTGCAGGCCCCAGGCGTTGCCGTCGTAGCGAAAGGCCTGGTTCGGGTAGGCTTCGCCTTCGGCGAGCAGGTCGGCGCCGTGTGGCAGCTCGAAGCCTTCGCGGTGAAAATGATAGACCATCTTCGGCCAGTGCATCAGCAGGCGGCCCTTCTCGGTCGGGTGCAGCGGGTACCAGCCGATCTCCGTCGAGCCGTCGGCATTCGGCTGCACCTTGCCGCCAAGATGACGCACCAGCATCTGGGCGCCGAGGCAGATGCCGAGAAAAGGGCGTTTTTCCCGTAGCGGCACCTCGATCCAATCGATCTCCTTCTTGACGAAGTCATCCGGATCGTTGGCGCTCATCGGCCCCCCGAAGACGACGGCGCCGGCATGGTCTGCGAGCGTCGTCGGAAGCGGGTCCCCGAGGACCGGGCGACGGATATCGAGGCGGTAGCCTTTTTCGACCAGCAATTGCCCGACACGGCCGGCACTGGATCGCTCCTGATGCAGGACGATAAGGATCGGGCGCCGGTCCCGGTTCGGGGTTTGCTCAGTCGGCATCATCTTGCGCAACCTGGATATCCGTTACCCTGGCGGCAGCCTCCTGCCGCTTCTGGATGCGTTCGCGTGAGGAGACCCCGAGCAGATCGGCGATACGCCAGATGACATGGTCTTCCATCTCGCTGCGCTCGCCATCGGCGTAGACGATATCCCAAAGAATGCCGATCAGCTCCAGCCGTTGCTCGGTATCGAGATGGCGTTTCAGGTCGGCGGTGAAGCGATAATAGTCGACGGCGGAGCTTTCGGCTTCGAGGCCGGCGGCCATCAAAGCATCGAGCTGCTTGCTGTCGAGCGAATACTGCTCCTTCAAGAGCTTGCGCAGCCGCTTCTTTTCACTGGCCTTGATCTGGCCGTCGGCTTCCATGACCTGCATGCAGAGTGCTGCCACTGCGATGCGCGGGTCATCGGGGGCAAAGCCTTTCTTCGGACGATCGGCGGTGAGATTCTGGAAGAATGCCTGAAAGCGTTCGAACATGCGGGTTTCGTTCCGTGTCAGAAAAGGCGAAGCCGTGTCTTGGGTTCCGGTTCCGTCCTGGGATCGCGAACGCCAGGATCATCCGGCAGCCCGCCGAAAAAGGGCTTTGCTTCGTTCGGTGCTGGCGCTTTGCCGCTGGCGGCGGCTTCGACGGGTTTCGGCTTTGCCGGCGCCGGGCGCACAGCCTCGGCGATCGTCGCGGCGCGTTCCAGCTCAATAATGCGGTGATCGTTGACCGGGCTTTCCGGTTTGACGTCACGCAGCGGCGGCAGGGTCTTCAGAGCCGTTTCGATCGAGGCCGGGACTGAGCCGTCTTCGAGCGGCCCCTCGATCTGACCGAACGGCGCCTTCCATTCGAAGGCGTCGAGACGACCGGTGACCGGCGACACCGGCAGCCATTTGTCGGAGACGAAACCATCCGCAACCCAGGCGGGATCGCGCGGGGCTTTCAGCGCCTGCGCCAGCCAGTGGCGCACGCGGCCCTGGTCGCCGGTCTCGGCCTCCTCGATGTCGGCCAGGAGCAGGAAGGCGGCTTCACGCGGCTCAATGCGCGCCGCCGCTTCCGCCTTGGCGCGCGCCTTGGCAAATTCCTGCGCGTCGAGCGCCGCCTTAGCGACGACAAGAAGAGATTCGACATTGTTCGGGCGCATCGCTTCCAGCCGTTCGGCACGTTTCAGGCGGTCGAGTGTGGAATCGCCGCTGCGGGCTCTGACATAGGTCTGGCCGATCTCGGGATGAGGCGCCGATTTCCATACTTGTTCGAGGATTGAAGCGGCCTTGCGCAGACCGCCTTCGCGGAACAGTGCCTTTGCGGCAATGAGAGCGGCCGGAACGAAATCGGCGGCGAGCTTCAGCGCCTGCAGGGCGTCGTCGCGGGCGCCGGCCGGGTTGCCTTCCAGCTTCTCGGTGGCGCGTGCCGTCAGCAGCACGGCGTGCAGGCGGTTGGCCTCGGGTTTGTCAACGACGCGGGCGGCCTTCTGCTGCTCGAGCAGTCGGATCGCATCGTCCCAGCGGCCGGCTTGGCTGCGATATTCGAGGGTCGCCTGGGCGGCCCAGGGCAGATAGGGGGCGTTGTCGGCGGCCTTTTCGGCATATTGGCGGGCGGCCTCGTTGGCTCCGAGGCGGCGGGCTTCGAGATAGAGGCCGCGCAGGCCAAGCTCGCGCGTTTCCGGGTCGTTGGCCATGGCTTCGAACTTGGCGCGCGCCTCATCATGGCGGCCTTCGATCAGTGCCGCCTGAGCCTCGAGCAGATTGATCAGCGGCTCCTGATCGGCGCGGATGAGGCCACGCGAACGAGCCGCCATCTTGCGGGCGAGCAATGCATTGCCGGCGCCCGCGGCGATCAGGCCGGTCGACAGCGCCTGATAGCCGCGATCGCGCTTGCGGGCGCGGAAATAGCGTGTCACCGAATGCGGCGAAGTCCAGATCAACCGGGCGAACCACCAGGCGATCATCACGGCGGCGATAAGCGCGATGATCGCGCTGACGGCGACGATCAGTTTCGTCTGGTAGATCTGGCCCTCCCAGATCAGCGAGATGTCCCCGGGGCGGTCGGCGAACCAGGAGAAGCCGTAGGCAAGAAGCAGGACGAGCAAGGCGAAGATGACAAGCCTGGTCATGGTCTCACCCTTCCTTGCCGGCGCCGCTGACCGCCTTCGACAGCGCCCCGCCAACCAGCTCCTCGACACGGATGCGCGCCTCCAGAGACTGCTTGAAGGCGGCGGACGCCTGTTTGCCGGGGGGCGGTAGAGCATTCCATTCGGCGGAGGCGCCGGGCAGATCGCCGTTCTTCACCTTGTCCTCCATGCGGGCGGCGATCGCTTCGACGCTCTCACCTTCGATATTGCCGACGGGTCGGACCGTCACCAGCGATTTTGCACTCGCCATCAGCCGATCCGACCAGCTCTGGTTCGGATCCGGCTGATTGATCGATTCGATGATGGCGGTTGCAACGTCGGGAACCTGACGCATCAGGTCGGCGCGTGAGGGAACGCCGGTCTCGGCAAAGCCACGCAAGTCGGCGACAGCAGGATCGTCAGGTGCGACGCCGGCGAAAGTGTCCAGCTCGGCCAGGAACGGCCCGCCGCGATCGATCGCCGCCTTCAGGGCGGCGGCCGCGATGGCTCGCGCGACGGCAACATCCTCGCGCGGCTCATTGAGTTTCTTTTCGGCCTCGGCGAGGCGCTTGGCGATATCGGCGTCGCTGCTCGTCTGTTGGTCGGAGGACTGGGCAAGCATCGAGCGCAGCTGGTCGACCTGACTGCTGAGCTCTGTAACCTTCTGGTTGAGCGCCTCGACATTTGCAGGATCTGCCGATGGCGCCGCTGCGGTGTTCTTCGCAGCCGTTTCCAGAGCGGCAATCCGCGTCTCGAACGCGCCGTCACCCGTGTTTACGGGATTGGCGGCAAGGTTGGCGACGGTCTGTTTCAAGCCTTCGATCTCACCGGAGAGATCGGCGATCTCGGACGAGGTCTGCGGGGCGGAGGAACCCGGGAGGTAACCGGCATATTGAATGACGCCCGCGCCAAGCAGCGCCACGAGGCCGCCGAAAATGCCGGCGGCGATAAGACCGGATGTGCCGGCGCCGCGCGGCGCGGGCTGTTCGGCAGAGGGCGTGAAGGAAGGTTCGGCGACCGCCGGCGTCTCCTCCTCCGGCTCCGATTCGGGCCTGCTTTCGGGTTCAGGCTGCGACGCCGCTTCGGTTTCGGGCGGCGGCCCGAGATCCGCAGAGGGGCTGTCGACGTTGCCGGAATCATTGTTCACCGGCTTTTCGGTATCGGCTTCGGAGGCGAAATCCTGTGCATCGAGGTCGATCGTGACCGGCTCATCGGCGCTCTTCGAATGGCGTGGCGGGTTTCCCGATACCATGAGGTCCTCTTTATCCTGCATTGCAACGAAACTAGACAGTGATGCCAATTAAGGGAAGAGGTTAGATCAAATTTGGGCCGTGGAGCCTTCAAAGCAGCGACAAAAGACTTTGCTCATCCGGCATGGACGCAATCGCCACGGTTTTTTTCAGGGACATCGGAACGGCTTGTGCTACCGCTTCGCTCAGGCAGAGAAGGCGGATTTCGCGGTGTTCCGACAGGGCTGATCGCAGCTCCGCCAGGTGAAAAAAATCTTCCACCGCCTGCCGGGAATAGAAGAGAACGGCGTTAGGGCGGCCGCCGGAAAAGAGAGCTTCGATCTCAATCGGGTTCGGAACAACCGGCATCATGCGATAGCATTCGGCGATCGAAAAACGGATGCCGCGTTCAAGCATTCCTTGTTCAAAAGTTTCGGCGCGCGGTATCCCGGCAAGATAGAGCAAGCCATTCACCCCTTGCGCCGCGACGAGCTCGGCGAGATCGCGTCCGTTGCCGGAGGAGGAGGCGACCGATCGGAAGCCGAGGCTTTCCGCGGCGTGCGCCGTCGCGTCTCCGACCGCGAAAAGCGGGCGGGCCAGATGCGGGCGGAGCTGATCGCCGAGGGCGGAAACGACCCTGACCGCCTCGGCGCTGGTCACCGCGATTGCACCGCTGCTGGCCGCAAGCGCGCTTGCGGCTGCGGCCCTGTCGTGCACCGGCCGACGCAGCGGCAGCAGCAGCGGCTCGTGGCCCATGTCGCGCAGACGTTGTGCTGTTCTTGTCGCCGAATGCGCGGGGCGGGTGACGAGCACACGCATGGCCGCTTCAGTGCCAGTCGTCGAAGAAGGTGCTGCCGGCTCTGGCGCGCACATCCTGGCCGGCGCGGGTGCCGAGTGCGGCCGCGTCGCGGCGGTGGCCGTCGGTCGTCACCGCGTGCTGGCTGCGGCCGTCGGGCGTGATGATCAGGCCAGAGAATCGAATGAGGTCGCCCTCGCAAACGGCGTAGCCGCCGATCGGCGTGCGGCAGGAGCCGTCGAGAGCGGCGAGGAAGGCGCGCTCGCAGGAGACGGTGTCGAAGGTCGCGGCATCGTTGACCGCCGCCAGCAGGTCATCGATTTTTGTGTCGCCGACGCGGCTTTCAATGCAGATCGCCCCCTGCGCCGGCGCCGGCGGGAAGCTATCGGGGTCGAGGACATCGGTGATCACCTCGACCTTGCCGAGGCGTTTGAGGCCGGCTAGCGCCAGCAAGGTCGCATCCACCTGCCCTTCCTCCAGCTTGCGCAGGCGGGTTTCGACGAGGCCGCGGAAGGTGATGACGTTGATATCGGGCCGCATACGGCGGATCAGCGCCTGGCGGCGCAGCGACGAAGAGCCGACGGTGGCGCCATGCGGCAGGTCGATCAGTCTGGGTGCGGTGCGGCCGACGACTGCGTCGCGGATATCCTCGCGCGGCAGATAGGCAGAGAGGTAAAGGCCGTCCGGCAGGTGCGTCGGCATGTCCTTGGCGGAGTGCACGGCGAAATCCAGCTCGCCCGACACAAGCTTCTGCTCGAGTTCCTCGGTGAAGAGACCCTTGCCGCCGATCTCGGCCAGCGATCGGTCGGTGATGCGGTCGCCCTTGGTGGTCAGCACGACGATTTCGAACATCTCTTCAGGCAGGTTATGCGCCGCCATCAGCCTGTCGCGGGCCTCATGCGCCTGGGCAAGCGCCAGCGGGCTGCCCCGCGTGCCGATCCGGAAAGGTTTTGTTTGCATCCGCTCTGTTCCGTTGTTACCGGAATTCTCGTAAACGGGTTTCCGTTCCATCGCAATCAACGAACAGGCCAATGGTTCCCTTTCTGCGCATCCTCGGCATCGAAACAAGCTGCGACGAGACCGCCGCCGCCGTCGTCGAGCGTGATGCGGAGGGGCATTGCAACGTCCTGTCGGACGTCGTGCTTTCCCAGCTCGACGAGCACAGCGCCTATGGCGGCGTGGTGCCGGAGATCGCCGCGCGCGCCCATGTCGAGGCGTTGGACGAACTGATCGAACAGGCGCTGAAACGCGCCAATGTGTCGCTTGATGATGTCGACGCCATCGCCGCCACGTCAGGCCCGGGTCTGATCGGCGGATTGCTTGTCGGATTGATGACCGGCAAGGCGATCGCCAAGGCCGCCGGCAAACCGCTCTATGCTGTCAACCATCTCGAGGGCCATGCGCTGACGGCGCGGCTGACCGACGGGCTCTCCTTTCCCTATCTGGTGCTGCTCGTCTCCGGCGGCCATACCCAGCTGATCCTGGTGCGTGGCGTCGGACAGTATGAACGTTGGGGCACGACGATCGACGATGCACTCGGCGAAGCTTTCGACAAGACGGCAAAACTGCTCGGCCTGCCCTATCCCGGCGGTCCGGCGGTGGAGCGGATGGCGCGCGACGGCAATGCCGATCGTTTCGATTTTCCGCGCCCGCTCGTCGGCGAGGCGCGGCTCGACTTCTCGTTTTCCGGCCTTAAGACGGCGGTGCGGCAGGCGGCGCAAGAGATCGCGCCGCTCAGCGATCAGGATGTGGCTGATATCTGCGCTTCGTTCCAGAAGGCGATTTCGCGCACGCTGAAGGACCGCATCGGCCGCGGCCTGCAACGATTCAAGACGGAGTTCCCGAGCAGCGGCGAGAAGCCGGCGCTGGTCGTTGCCGGCGGCGTCGCTGCCAATCTCGAGCTGCGCGGCACGCTCCAGGCGCTCTGCGACAAGAACGGCTTCCGCTTCATTGCGCCGCCGCTCAGCCTTTGCACCGACAATGCAGTGATGATCGCCTGGGCGGGGCTCGAGCGCATGGCGACCGGTGTAGCGCCTGATACACTCGACGTGCAGCCGCGTTCGCGCTGGCCGCTCGATGCCAATGCCGAAACGCTGATCGGCTTTGGAAAGAGAGGAGCCAAGGCATGAGTGAAAGGATCGCCGTCATCGGATCGGGCGCATTCGGCACGGCGCTTGCCGCTGTGATCGCCCTTGCCGGCCGCAGCGCCGTGACGCTCGTCGGGCGCGATCCGTCCCTGATCGAGGATCTGAAAGAAGAACGGCTGCATGATGCCGTGCTGCCCGGCATCCCACTGCCCGAAGCCCTGGAATTTTCCGCCGAGGCGGATGCGATCACCGGGGCGTCCATCGTGCTTTTTGCGATGCCGTCGCAGGCACAGGCCGACGCGGCGCGGCAATATGGTCCCTACCTGTCAAAGGATGCCGTTGTCGTCACCTGCGCCAAGGGCATCGAGCGGACGACCGGCAATCTTTTGACCGATATGCTCGAGCGGGAACTGCCGGACCATCCGGTGGCGGTTCTCTCCGGCCCGGGATTTGCCGCCGATATCGCCAAAGGGCTACCGACGGCGATGGCGATTGCGGCTAATGACATGGAGACGGCCGAGCGGCTCGCTCAGGCGATCTCCGGACGGACCTTCCGGCTCTATGCCTCCACCGATCGTATCGGCGTGCAGCTCGGCGGCGCGCTCAAAAATGTGCTGGCGATCGCCTGCGGTATCGTCGAGGGCCGCGGCATCGGCGAATCCGCCCGTGCGGCATTGATCGCCCGTGGTCTCGCGGAAATGTCGCGCTTCGTCGTGGCCAAAGGCGGGCAGGCCGATACGGTGCGCGGACTTTCCGGTCTCGGCGATCTGGTGCTGACAGCAACGAGTCATCAATCGCGAAACCTGCGTTTCGGCATTGCGCTCGGGCGCGGCGAAAAGACCGATCCCACCCACGGCGCCCTGGTGGAGGGTGCGTTTGCCGCTTCCGTCGCCTCCCGGCTTGCCGCGGGGCTTGCGATCAGCATGCCGATCACGGATGCCGTTTCCTCCATCATCGACGGCCGGCTCGACATATCAGACGCCATCGAGCAGTTGATGACGCGTCCAATCACCACCGAATAGGAGAATAGACATGCTTTTCGCCCTGCTCTGCAAGGACAAGCCGGGACATCTGAACGTTCGCATGGAGACGCGGCCGACGCATCTTGCCTATCTCGACAAACTCAATGCCGAAGGCAAGCTCTCTATGGCCGGCCCTTTTCTTGACGACGAAGGCAAGGCCTGCGGCAGTCTGGTGCTTGTCAAGGCGGAGACAGCGCAAGAGGCAAAGGCGCTCGCCGATGCCGACCCTTACGCCATGGCCGGTTTGTTCGAAAGCGTCGATATCAAGCCCTTCAACTGGGTCTTCAACAAGCCGGAGGCGTGAGCATGGCGCATTGGCTCTATAAATCCGAACCTGCCTCCTGGTCCTGGGAGCAGCAGAAGGCCGCCGGTGAAAAAGGCACGGAATGGACCGGCGTGCGCAACTATCTGGCGCGCAACAACATGCGGGCGATGCAGATCGGCGACAAAGGGTTCTTCTACCATTCCAATGACGGGCTGGAGATCGTCGGCATCGTCGAAGTCGCAGCGCTGTCGCATCCCGACTCCAGCGCCAAGGGCGATCCGAAGTGGGATTGCGTCGATATCCGCGCCGTCATAGACATGCCGAAGCCGGTAACGCTGAAGGACATCAAGGCGAATGCGAAACTCGCCAAAATGTCGCTCGTCACCTCCATGCGCCTTTCCGTGCAGCCGGTGACTGATGACGAATGGGCCGAAGTCTGCCGCATGGGCGGCCTCGACAATCCGCCGCGCTGAAGACCATTGAAGACCGACCCGGAAACCTTCATTCGCGCCAATACGAGTCTGCTGCCGCCGCCGCATGTGCCGGAGATTTCGCTCTTTCTGGCGAACGAGGCGCATGAACTCTGGCTGAAAACGGAAGAGGAGCTGGAAGCCATCGGCCTGCCGCCGCCCTTCTGGGCTTTTGCCTGGGCGGGCGGGCAGGGGCTGGCGCGCTACATCCTCGATCATCCGGAAATGGTGCAGGGCAAGCGCGTGCTGGATTTTGCCAGCGGCTCCGGCCTTGTCGGCATTGCGGCCGCCATGGCCGGCGCCCGGGAGGTGATGGCTGCCGATATCGACCCCTGGGCAAAGACGGCAATCCGGTTGAATTCCGAGGCCAATCATGTTGCGCTCGGATTTACCGGCGCCGATCTGGTCGGTGCGAGTGTTGAGGCGGACATCGTGCTAGCCGGCGATGTCTTTTACGATCGCACATTCGCCGATGCGCTCGTCCCCTGGTTCGCGCGGCTGGCGGCCGAGGGCAGGCCGGTACTGGTCGGCGATCCCGGGCGCAGCTACCTTCCGCGGGACCGGCTGGAATTCTGCGCTGTCTATCAGGTGGCGGTGACGCGGGCGCTAGAGGATAGCGACATCAAGAAGACGACCGTATGGCGCTTCGCGCCCGGCTGATACGGAACTCTAACGCGCGTCGCGATGCGCCATGCGGTTAAGGCCGGATGACGCAGACATTGGCTTCATAGGAGCAGGGATCGTCCTGGATGGCGACGTCGATCACCTTTGCCTTTGGCGCCAGCGTCTCAGGCCGGGCTGCAGGATAGTAGCCGTAGCCGTTGCCACCGACATAGGTCCCGCCGTCGGTCTCGTAGACATAGGAAGACCCGGCATAGGTGCCGCCGCCGTATCCGCCCGCTGTCTGGGGCAGGAGGACGACGAGACTGCCGCGGGTGACGCGATTGGCTGTCGGCGACGAAAACCGTTCCAGCATCGGCATCCGCTTTCTGCCGTATCGATAGCCATAAGTGCTGTCGAAACGAATGCCGCGATCGCGCCAACTCAGCCTTTCGCCGAGATAAAGTCCATCGTGAAAGACACGGCGATGGGGAAAGCGACGATCGTCGCGGTGCTCGCCCGCCATGGCGGGAAGTGCGGCCAGCGCGGCAAGGGTAAGCAAGGTAGCTCTCGACAGACTGCGCAACATCGACGCCGGCCTCCGGAATTGCAATCGTTAACAAATCGTTAACGCCAGATTGCGCCAAAAGCTGCAGCTTGTCCATGCGCGCCTGAGAAGTGGCCGAAATATTGAGCGGAAAAGACCAGTTTCGTTAGTCCGCAAACTTCGCGGTAACCCGAATCGATTAAATTAGAAGCAGACAGCGATTGTGCTTGTCGTATGGCTTTCCGGTGATTAAACGTGCGCAATTGATGCAACGCACACAGAGAATTTTGTCATTCGTGTGGTTGACTGAGCATGCTCCGAAATCCGGGAGCGCAGAGAAGCCGCCGCGAGGTTCTGATGGCGAACGTGACAAATAACCGGCCCCTGTCGCCGCATTTGCAAGTCTATAAACTTATTCCCACCATGGTCATGTCGATCGTCCACCGCATCACCGGTGGCGCGCTCTACGTCGGCACGCTGCTGGTCGCCTGGTGGCTGATCGCAGCGGCAAGCGGCCAGAGCTCTTACGACTGGGCCAATTGGGTGCTCGGCAGCCTTCTCGGCAAGCTCGTGCTGCTCGGCTATACCTGGGCACTGCTGCACCACATGCTTGGCGGTTTCCGCCATCTCATGTGGGACCTCGGCTACGGCTTCGAGAAGGAAGTCTCGACCAAGCTCGCCATCGCCAACGTCATCGGATCGCTCTGTCTGACCGTTCTGGTCTGGGCGATCGGCATTCTCATTCGCTTCTGAAGGTCCTCTCATGGATATGCGCACCCCCCTCGGCAAGGTTCGCGGGCTCGGCTCCGCCAAGGAAGGCACAAGCCACTTCTGGCGTCAGCGGCTGACCGCGGTCTCCAATATTCCGTTGATCCTGTTCTTCGTCATCTTCATGATCACCTATGCCGGCGCGCCCTATGCGGATGTGGTTCGCGCCCTGTCGAACCCCTTTGTCGCCGTCGTCATGGGACTGATGGTGATATCGGGCGTCATCCATATGAAGCTCGGCATGCAGGTCATCATCGAGGATTATGTGCATGGCGAATTCGGCAAGATCGCTCTGCTGATGCTGAACACGTTCTTTGCGATCGTGGTCGCCAGCCTCTGTCTCTTCGCCATTTTGAAAATTGCATTCGTAGGATAAGCTCGACATGGCACCGACTTCACCAGCCCAGAATGGCAAGGCCTACAAATATGTCGACCACTCCTATGACGTGATCGTCGTTGGCGCCGGCGGCGCAGGTTTGCGCGCGACGCTCGGCATGGCCGAGCAGGGATTCCGTACCGCCTGCATCACCAAGGTGTTCCCGACTCGCTCGCACACCGTAGCGGCGCAGGGCGGCATCGCCGCCTCGCTGCGCAACATGACGCCGGATAGCTGGCAGTGGCATCTCTACGACACCGTCAAGGGTTCGGACTGGCTCGGCGACGTCGACGCCATGCAGTATCTGACCATGGAAGCGCCGAAGGCGGTCTATGAGCTCGAGCATTACGGCGTGCCGTTCTCTCGTAACGAGGAGGGCAAGATCTATCAGCGCCCCTTCGGCGGCCACATGCAGAATTACGGCGAGGGCCCGCCGGTGCAGCGCACCTGCGCCGTCGCCGACCGTACCGGCCACGCCATCCTGCACACGCTTTACGGTCAGTCGCTGCGCAACAACGCCGAGTTCTTCATCGAATATTTCGCGCTCGACCTGATCATGTCCGAAGACGGCAGCCGCTGCACCGGTGTCGTCGCCTGGTGTCTCGATGACGGCACGATCCATCGCTTCGCCGCCAAGATGGTGGTGCTGGCGACCGGCGGCTACGGCCGCGCCTATTTCTCGGCAACGTCTGCCCATACCTGCACCGGCGACGGCGGCGGCATGGTGGCACGCGCCGGCCTGCCACTGCAGGACATGGAATTCGTGCAGTTCCACCCAACCGGTATCTACGGATCGGGCTGTCTGATCACCGAAGGCGCGCGCGGCGAAGGCGGTTACCTCGTCAACTCCGAGGGCGAACGCTTCATGGAGCGTTATGCGCCTTCGGCCAAGGATCTTGCCTCGCGCGACGTCGTTTCGCGCTGCATGACGCTGGAGATCCGCGAAGGCCGCGGCGTCGGCAAGAACAAGGACCACATCTTCCTGCATCTCGACCATCTCGATCCGGCCGTTCTGCATGAGCGCCTGCCGGGCATTTCCGAGAGCGCCAAGATCTTCGCCGGTGTCGACGTCACACGCGAGCCGATCCCGGTTCTGCCGACCGTTCACTACAATATGGGCGGCATTCCCACCAACTATTGGGGCGAAGTGCTGAACGCCGATGGCGCCAATCCGGAGCGGATCATTCCCGGCCTGATGGCTGTAGGGGAAGCCGGCTGCGCTTCGGTGCACGGCGCCAACCGCCTCGGTTCCAACTCGCTGATCGACCTCGTGGTCTTCGGCCGCGCCGCCGCAATCCGCGCCGGCGAGGTCATCGACCGGGCGGCGCCGATCCCGCATCTCAACGTCGCCGCCTGCGACAAGATCATGGACCGCTTCGACGGCCTGCGCCACGCCAGCGGCGGCACGCCGACGGCAGCGCTGCGCGAGAAGATGCAGCGCGCCATGCAGGAAGACGCGGCGGTGTTCCGCACCCAGGAATCGCTGGAATCCGGTTGCCGGCGTATTTCGGCGATCTGGGGCGAAATGAAGGACATCAAGGTCACCGACCGGTCGATGGTTTGGAACTCCGATCTCGTGGAAACACTCGAGCTGCAGAACCTGATGGCAAACGCCATCACGACGATCTACGGCGCCGAGGCCCGCAAGGAGAGCCGCGGTTCGCACGCACGTGAGGATTACACCGAGGGCGCATTCGCCGGCCGCGACGACGTCAACTGGCGCAAGCATACGCTCGCCTGGGTGAACGAGGCAGGCGAGGTGAAACTCGACTATAGGCCTGTTCACACCGAGCTGATCGCCGAAGGCATCGATCCGCACAAGATCGAGCCGAAGGCGCGCGTCTACTGATCTCAAGAGGAACCTCGCATGGTTGAACTCGCTCTCCCCAAGAACTCCCAGATGCGCGAAGGCAAGGTCTGGCCGAAGCCGGCCGGTGCAACAAACACGCGCGAATTCCGCGTCTATCGCTGGAGCCCGGATGATGGTCAGAACCCGTCGATCGACACTTTCTACATCGATGTCGACGATTGCGGCCCGATGGTTCTCGACGGCCTGCTCTACATCAAGAACAAGATCGATCCGACGCTGACGCTGCGCCGTTCCTGTCGCGAGGGCATCTGCGGCTCCTGCGCGATGAACATCGACGGTACCAACACGCTTGCCTGCACCAAGGGCCTCGACGATATTACGGGCGCGGTGAAGATCTATCCGCTGCCGCATCTGCCCGTCGTCAAGGATCTGGTGCCCGATCTCAGCAACTTTTACGCCCAGCATCGCTCGATCGAGCCGTGGCTGAAGACGGTGTCGCCGACGCCGGCCAAGGAATGGAAGCAGAGCCATGAGGACCGGCAGAAGCTCGACGGTCTTTATGAATGCATCCTCTGCGCCTGTTGCTCGACCTCCTGTCCGAGCTACTGGTGGAATGGCGACCGTTATCTAGGTCCGGCCGTTCTGCTGCAGGCCTATCGCTGGCTGATCGACTCCAGAGACGAGGCGACCGGCGAGCGTCTCGATAACCTCGAGGATCCGTTCCGTCTTTACCGCTGCCACACGATCATGAACTGTGCGCAGACCTGCCCGAAGGGCCTCAACCCAGCCAAGGCAATCGCCGAAATCAAGAAGATGATGGTCGAGCGCCGGGTCTGATCACTGCGGGAGTCGGGGAGATACGCGCGCGCAACACCTTCCTGACAAAATTCATGTGCAGGAAGTTTTGCAGCAGGGCAGTTGAACTGTATCGTTTTTCGGTTAGGTGTTGTCACGGGCAATTTCTGCAACCCGACTTGATTAACCAAAGCGAATTACGATAATCGGACTTGTCTCACGCCCGTTCTTGCGGCGATAGCCGAATTCAGGAGTATGATGATGCAGTTGCGATATGCGATGACAGGTCTGGTGGTGGCTCTCGCGCTAGCCGGTTGTCAGCGTACGGCATATGATTATAGCTCCAACTCGAACGCCGGACCGGCGCCGTTGACGGCGCAGCCTGTGCCCTCTGTGCAGGGCGGCCAGCTTCCGCCGCCGACCGGCAGCTCGCAGTTTCCGGCCGCGCCGACGGCGACGGCACCGATGCCTGGGGCGCAGTCAGGCGCCATGGCAGCGAATGCGCTCGACGTCACCAAGGAATCGATGGTCGGAAGCTGGCGCGTCAACGGCAGCTGCGACATGTTCCTGACGCTCACCAATCTCGGCAGCGGGTCGCGTGGCGGCACGCGCGGCTGCGTCGGCGAGCTGACGGCGATGGGCTCCTGGGAGGTCGCCGGCAAGCAGGTGCTGCTCAAAGATCGTTCGGGCAACCAGATCGGCAGCGTCTACAAGACGGCCGACAATCGCTTCCAGGGCCAGACGAATACGGGTCAGCAGATCAGCCTCAGTCGGTAAATGAACCGGCGCGGTAAACGAACCGCGCGGCGAACGATCCGGCGGTGCGCCGCTGATGACCGACAGGCGGACGTGCCCTCATGCAGCCAATGCCAGATTATACGCTCAGCGTTTGCGAACAGCTTAAATCGCTGACGCTTGCCGGTGCGTTGCAGGTCGATTCCGCCCAGATGGAGGTGGCCAAAAGCCTGGATCGGGTGCTTGCCGGGCTGAAGCAACTGCGGCCGGCGGCCAAAACGAGCGCGCTCGGTTGGCTGTTTGCCAAGAAGAAGAAAGCCGCCGACGGCATCAAGGGACTCTATATTCACGGCAGCGTCGGACGCGGTAAGACCATGTTGATGGACATGTTCTTTGCCATGGCGCCGTGCAGGAAGAAGCGCCGGGCGCATTTCCATGAATTTATGGCGGATGTTCACAACCGTATCGCGGCACACCGGCTGAAGCTCAAGAACGGCGAGACGAAGCAGGCCGATCCGATGCCGCCGGTCGCCGCAGCCCTCTACGATGAAGCGGAACTGCTCTGCTTCGATGAATTCACCGTCACCGACATTGCCGATGCGATGATCCTGTCGCGGCTGTTTTCCGAACTCTTCGCGCGGGGATGCGTGCTGGTGGCGACCTCGAATGTCGAACCGGACAATCTCTACAAGGATGGGCTCAATCGCGGCCTGTTCCTGCCCTTCCTCGCTGTGCTCAAGCAGCATGTCGATGTCGTCACACTGGATTCGCCGACCGACTACCGGATGGAGAAGCTGAATAGCCTGCCGGTCTATCTCGTGCCGCTCAGCGAACATAATGACATGGCGATGGAAGCGTCCTGGACGCAGGCGCTGCATGGGCGCAAGGCGCAGCCGCTCGATATACCGATGAAGGGGCGCTCCATCCACGTGCCGCTTGCCGCCGACCGCATGGCGCGCTTCTCTTTCGCCGATCTCTGCGACAAGCCGCTCGGGGCCGCCGACTTCCTGGCCATCGCCGAACGCTTCGATATGGTCTTCCTCGATCACGTTCCCTTGCTCGGGCCGGAGAAGCGGAACCAGATCAAGCGTTTCATCATTCTGGTCGATACGCTCTACGATCATGCCGTGCGGCTTTACATATCGGCAGCGGCGATGCCGGAGGACTTGCTCGTCAACCGTCGGGGCACCGAGAGCTTTGAATTCGATCGCACGGCATCACGCCTGTTCGAGATGCGGAGCGCGGAATATCTTGCGCTGCACCATGAGAAACGCGCCGCCGAATAACAGCATTGCGACAAAATATCTTACGTTTACGTAAGAATTTTGGCATCTAAACGATTGAAAACGCTGCATCAAAATTAATGGATTGCCATTTTTAGCCTTTGGGTCTATGCGATTGCGTCATTGAGCGGCCTTGCAGCGTCGTTCGACGGATTTGATCGCAAAGGAAACAGCGAAATGGCGCGTAACAAGATCGCACTCATTGGTTCTGGCATGATTGGTGGTACACTGGCGCATCTCGCCGGCCTGAAGGAACTGGGCGACATCGTCCTCTTCGACATCGCCGACGGCATCCCCCAGGGCAAGGGCCTCGACATCGCACAGTCCTCGCCGGTCGAAGGCTTCGACGCCAATCTGACCGGCGCCAGCGACTACTCGGCGATCGAAGGCGCCGACGTCTGCATCGTCACCGCTGGCGTCCCGCGCAAGCCGGGCATGAGCCGCGACGACCTTCTCGGCATCAACCTCAAGGTCATGGAGCAGGTCGGCGCCGGCATCAAGAAGTATGCCCCGAACGCCTTCGTGATCTGCATCACCAACCCGCTCGATGCCATGGTCTGGGCGCTGCAGAAGTTTTCCGGCCTTCCGGCAAACAAGGTCGTGGGCATGGCAGGCGTTCTCGATTCCTCGCGCTTCCGCCTCTTCCTCGCCAAGGAATTCAACGTCTCCGTTCAGGACGTGACGGCCTTCGTTCTCGGCGGCCACGGCGACACGATGGTGCCGCTCGCCCGCTACTCGACGGTCGGCGGCATTCCGCTCACCGACCTCGTCACCATGGGCTGGGTCACCAAGGAGCGCCTCGAAGAGATCATCCAGCGCACCCGTGACGGCGGCGCCGAGATCGTTGGCCTGTTGAAGACCGGTTCGGCCTATTATGCGCCGGCTGCCTCGGCGATCGAAATGGCCGAATCCTACCTCAAGGACAAGAAGCGCGTTCTGCCTTGCGCGGCCCATCTGACCGGCCAGTACGGCGTCAAGGACATGTATGTCGGCGTTCCCACCGTCATCGGCGCCGGCGGCGTCGAGCGCGTCATCGAGATCGATCTCAACAAGACTGAGAAGGAAGCCTTCGACAAGTCGGTGGCCGCTGTCGCCGGTCTGTGCGAAGCCTGCATCAACATCGCGCCTGCCCTGAAGTAATCGGCGCTGAAGTAATCGAAACAGGGATAGACCCATGAACATTCATGAATATCAGGCCAAGGCTCTGCTGAAGGGCTATGGCGCGCCGGTTGCCGAGGGTGTGGCAATTCTCAAGGTCGAAGAAGCCGAGGCGGCCGCCAAGTCGCTTCCCGGCCCGCTTTACGTGGTCAAGAGCCAGATCCATGCGGGCGGCCGCGGCAAGGGCAAGTTCAAGGAGCTGTCGCCGGAAGCCAAGGGCGGCGTACGTCTCGCCAAGTCGATCGAAGACGTCGTTGCCAACGTCAAGGAGATGCTCGGCAACACGTTGGTGACCGCGCAGACCGGCGAAGCCGGCAAGCAGGTCAACCGTCTCTACATCGAAGACGGCGCCGACATCGAACGCGAACTCTACTGCTCGCTGCTGGTCGACCGTTCGGTCGGTAAGGTCGCCTTCGTCGTTTCCACCGAAGGCGGCATGGACATCGAGGCCGTCGCGCACGATACGCCTGAAAAGATCCAGACGATCGCCATCGATCCGGAAGCCGGCGTGACGACTGCCGACGTCGCCAAGATATCCGCCGCTCTCAAGCTCGAAGGTGCTGCCGCAGAAGACGCCAAGTCGCTCTTCCCGCTGCTCTACAAGGCCTTCAACGAGAAGGACATGTCCCTTCTCGAAATCAATCCGCTGATCGTCATGAAGAATGGCCATCTGCGGGTTCTTGACGCCAAGATGTCCTTCGACGGCAACGCGCTCTTCCGTCACGACGACGTCCGGGCGCTGCGCGACGAGACCGAAGAAGACGCCAAGGAAATCGAGGCTTCCAAGTGGGACCTCGCTTACGTCGCGCTCGACGGCAATATCGGCTGCATGGTCAACGGCGCGGGCCTCGCCATGGCAACGATGGATATCATCAAGCTGTACGGCAAGGAGCCGGCCAACTTTTGCGACGTCGGTGGCGGCGCCGGCAAGGAGAAGGTCGCTGCGGCCTTCAAGATCATCACCGCAGACCCGAAGGTCGAGGGCATTCTCGTCAACATCTTCGGCGGTATCATGAAGTGCGACGTCATCGCTGAAGGCGTCATTGCCGCGGTCAAGGAAGTCGGTCTCAAGGTTCCGCTCGTCGTGCGCCTTGAAGGCACCAATGTCGAGCTCGGCAAGAAGATCCTGAACGAGTCGGGTCTCGCGATCACGGCGGCTGACGACTTGGACGATGCGGCCAAGAAGATCGTCGCGGCGATCAACGGCTAATTTTGAGGGATCGGAAAGAATGTCTATTCTCGTCAATAAAGACACCAAGGTCCTCGTTCAGGGTCTGACCGGCAAGACCGGCACGTTCCACACCGAACAGGCGCTCGCTTATTACGGCACCCAGATGGTCGGCGGCATCCACCCGAAGAAGGGTGGTGAAACCTGGACCGGCGCAAAGGGCGAGAGCCTGCCGATCTTCGCGACCGTTGCCGAGGGCAAGGAAAAGACCGGCGCCGATGCGACCGTCATCTATGTTCCGCCGGCGGGCGCTGCCGATGCCATCATCGAAGCGATCGACGCCGAGATACCGTTCATCACCTGCATTACAGAAGGCATTCCGGTCATGGACATGGTGCGCGTGAAGGCTCGCCTCGACCGCTCCAAGTCGCGCCTGCTTGGGCCGAACTGCCCGGGCATCCTGACGCCGGAAGAATGCAAGATCGGCATCATGCCGGGCTCGATCTTCCGCAAGGGTTCGGTCGGGATCGTGTCCCGCTCGGGCACGCTGACCTATGAAGCCGTCTTCCAGACCTCCAACGAAGGTCTCGGCCAGACGACGGCCGTCGGCATCGGCGGCGACCCGGTCAAGGGCACCGAGTTCATCGATGTGCTCGAGATGTTCCTCGCCGACGAAGCCACGACTTCGATCATCATGATCGGCGAAATCGGCGGCTCCGCCGAAGAAGACGCAGCCCAGTTCCTGAAGGACGAGGCCAAGAAGGGCCGCAAGAAGCCGATGGCCGGCTTCATCGCAGGCCGTACGGCACCGAAGGGCCGCACCATGGGCCATGCCGGCGCCGTGGTATCCGGCGGCAAGGGCGACGCTGAATCGAAGATCGCGGCGATGGAATCGGCTGGCATCAGGGTGTCTCCGTCTCCGGCCCGCCTCGGCAAGACGCTGGTGGAAGTCCTGAAGGGCTGAAGCCGCCTATAGACCGGGCGGAGGAACGGCATCTGCGCCTTCGCCCGGCTTGCATACGAGAGCAGCAGATGCGCCGCGGACAGGCGGCGATCGGAATGCGGCAGCCGGCGATCGATCCGGCAAAATCATCAAAGTCAGGAGGCGGACGGAAGCGTTCGCATATCACCATGGCACGGCAAGAAGCCAACGAGCAGTTTCAGATCACCTCGTTTCTGGATGGCGCCAACGCGGCCTATATCGAGCAACTCTATGCGCGCTACGAAGAGGATCCGGCGTCGGTCGACGATCAATGGCGCGCCTTCTTCAAGGCGCTGGAAGACGATCCTGCCGATGTGAAAAAGGCGGCAAAGGGAGCTTCCTGGCGTAGAAAGAACTGGCCTCTGGCAGCCGGCGGCGATCTGGTGTCGGCTCTCGACGGCGACTGGGGCATCGTCGAGAAGGTGATCGAGACGAAGGTGAAGGCCAAGGCCGCAGCCGAGGGCAAGCCTGCCGACAGCACCGACGTGCTGCAGGCGACGCGCGATTCCGTCCGCGCCATCATGATGATCCGCGCCTACCGCATGCGCGGCCACCTGCACGCCAAGCTTGACCCGCTCGGAATCGCCGCCACCGTCGATGATTATCGCGAACTGTCGCCGGAAAATTATGGCTTCACATCAGCCGATTACGACCGCAAGATCTTCATCGACAACGTGCTCGGCCTGGAATACGCGACAATCCGCGAAATGATCGAGATCCTCGAGCGCACCTACTGCTCGACACTCGGCGTCGAATTCATGCATATCTCCAACCCGGAAGAGAAGGCGTGGATCCAGGAGCGCATCGAAGGCCCGGACAAGGGCGTGGCCTTCACGCCTGAGGGCAAGAAGGCGATCCTTTCGAAACTCGTCGAAGCCGAAGGCTACGAACAGTTCCTCGACGTCAAGTTCAAGGGCACCAAGCGCTTCGGCCTGGATGGCGGCGAATCGCTGATCCCGGCTCTGGAGCAGATCCTGAAGCGCGGTGGTCATCTCGGCCTGAAGGAAGCCGTGTTTGGCATGGCCCATCGCGGCCGCCTCAACGTGCTCTCGCAGGTCATGGGCAAGCCGCACCGCGCCATCTTCCACGAATTCAAGGGCGGTTCCTACGCACCCGATGAAGTCGAAGGCTCGGGCGACGTCAAGTACCATCTCGGTGCATCCTCCGACCGCGAATTCGACGGCAACAAGGTACACGTGTCGCTGACGGCGAACCCGTCGCATCTCGAAATCGTCGATCCTGTCGTGATGGGCAAGGCTCGCGCCAAGCAGGACATGAGCGCTACGGTGTGGGAAGGCGACATCATTCCGCTTTCCGAACGCGCCAAGGTTCTGCCGCTGCTGATCCATGGCGATGCGGCCTTCGCCGGCCAGGGCGTCATTGCCGAAATCCTCGGTCTTTCCGGTCTGCGCGGCCATCGTGTTGCCGGCACCATGCACGTCATCATCAACAACCAGATCGGCTTCACCACCAATCCGGCCTTCTCGCGCTCGTCGCCCTATCCGTCCGACGTCGCCAAGATGATCGAAGCACCGATCCTGCACGTCAACGGCGACGATCCAGAAGCGGTCGTCTACGCAGCCAAGATCGCGACCGAATTCCGCATGAAGTTCCACAAGCCTGTGGTGCTCGACATGTTCTGCTATCGCCGCTACGGCCACAATGAAGGCGACGAGCCGTCCTTCACGCAGCCGAAGATGTACAAGGTGATCCGCGGCCACAAGACCGTGCTGCAGCTCTATGCGGCCCGCCTCGTCGCCGAGGGCCTGGTCACCGAAGGCGAAGTCGAGAAGATGAAGGCCGACTGGCGCGCGCATCTCGAGCAGGAGTTCGACGCCGGCCAGCACTACAAGCCGAATAAGGCCGACTGGCTGGATGGCGAGTGGTCGGGCCTGCGCACGGCCGACAATGCCGACGAACAGCGCCGCGGCAAGACCGCGGTGCCGATGAAGACGCTGAAGGAGATCGGCCGCAAGCTCTCGGCAATCCCGGCAGGCTTCAATGCGCACCGCACGATCCAGCGTTTCATGGAAAACCGGGCCAACATGATCGCCACCGGCGAGGGCCTCGACTGGGCGATGGCCGAAGCGCTCGCCTTTGGCGCGCTCTGCCTGGAAGGCCACAAGATCCGTCTGTCCGGTCAGGATTGCGAACGCGGCACCTTCTCGCAGCGTCACTCGGTTCTCTACGATCAGGAGACCGAGGAACGCTACATTCCGCTCGCCAATCTTTCGCCGACGCAGGCCCGCTACGAAGTCATCAATTCGATGCTTTCGGAAGAGGCCGTGCTCGGCTTCGAATACGGCTACTCGCTCGCCCGCCCGAATGCGCTGACGCTCTGGGAAGCGCAGTTCGGCGATTTCGCCAACGGCGCGCAGGTGGTCTTCGACCAGTTCATCTCCTCGGGCGAACGCAAGTGGCTGCGCATGTCCGGCCTCGTGTGCCTGTTGCCGCACGGCTATGAAGGTCAGGGTCCGGAGCACTCCTCGGCTCGCCTGGAACGCTTCCTGCAGCTCTGCGCGGAAGACAACATGCAGGTCGCCAATGTCACGACGCCGGCGAACTATTTCCACATCCTGCGCCGGCAGCTGAAGCGCGACTTCCGCAAGCCGCTGATCCTGATGACGCCGAAGTCGCTGCTGCGCCACAAGCGAGCGGTCTCGACACTTGCCGAACTGGCCGGTGAATCCGCCTTCCACCGCCTGCTGTGGGATGATGCCGAGGTGATCAAGGACGGCCCGATCAAGCTGCAGAAGGACAACAAGATCCGCCGCGTCGTCATGTGCTCCGGCAAGGTCTATTACGATCTTCTCGAAGAGCGTGAAAAACGCGGCATCGACGACATCTATCTCCTGCGCGTCGAGCAGCTCTACCCGTTCCCGGCAAAGGCGCTGATCAACGAGCTGTCGCGCTTCCGCAATGCCGAGATGGTCTGGTGCCAGGAAGAGCCGAAGAACATGGGCGCATGGTCGTTCATCGACCCGTTCCTCGAATGGGTGCTCGCCCATATCGATGCGAAATACCAGCGCGTCCGCTATACCGGCCGTCCGGCCGCCGCCTCGCCGGCGACGGGCCTGATGTCGAAGCATCTGTCTCAGCTCGCCGCATTCCTCGAGGATGCATTGGGCGGCTAAATCAAGGGGGGCGCAATGGCTTACTTCTTTCTGAGACTGCTGCCGCCGCGCCCCACTTTTCCGCACGACGGGACGGGGGAGGAAATGGCGGCGATGAAACGCCACGTCGAATATTGGCATCGGCAGGCCCTTGCGGGATCGGCAATTGTCGTCGGTCCCGTGTTCGAGGGTCAAGGCGCCTTCGGCATGGCAGTCGTCGAAGTCGAGGATCAGGCGGCGGCACAAGCGCTTGCCGACGGCGATCCCATCATCGCTTCCGGTCTCGGTTTCCGTTTCGATATCCTGCCGATGCCCTCGATCATTTTGCGGCCGCCCGCCGTCTGAAACGCATAAACGAAAACACACGAAATCAGGATTTGAACAATGGCCACAGAAATCCGCGTTCCAACTCTCGGTGAATCCGTCAGCGAGGCAACCGTCGGCACCTGGTTCAAGAAGGTCGGCGACGCCATCAAGGCTGACGAGCCGATTCTGGAGCTTGAAACCGACAAGGTGACCATCGAAGTTCCCGCGCCCGTCTCCGGCACGCTTTCGGAAATCGTCGCTGCCGCCGGCGAGACCGTCGGCCTCGGTGCGTTGCTCGGCCAGATCTCCGCAGGTGCCGGCGCCGCCGCCGCGCCGGCTGCTGCCGCACCGGCCGCCGCTCCCGCCCAGCCAGCCCCGGCTGCCGCGGCCCAGCCAGCTGCTGCTGCCGCTGCATCGTCGTCGAGTGCTTCCGTCTCCACCATGCCGCCGGCACCGGCGGCTGCGAAGATGCTGGCTGAAAGCAATCTTTCCGCCGATCAGGTCGACGGCAGTGGCAAACGTGGCCAGGTGCTGAAGGGCGATGTCATCGCCGCCGTCGCCAAGGGCATTTCCGCTCCGGCGGCCGTACCGGCAGCGGCGCCGGTTGCAGCGCGTGGCCCGTCGACGGTCGAGGATGCCTCACGCGAAGAGCGCGTGAAGATGACGCGCCTGCGCCAGACGATCGCCAAGCGCCTCAAGGACGCGCAGAACACCGCCGCCATGCTGACCACCTATAACGAGGTGGACATGAAGGCAGTCATGGACCTGCGCAACAAGTACAAGGACATTTTCGAGAAGAAGCACGGCGTCAAGCTCGGCTTCATGGGCTTCTTCACCAAGGCGGTGACGCATGCCCTGAAGGAACTGCCGGCAGTCAATGCCGAGATCGACGGCACCGACATCATCTACAAGAACTACTGCCATGTCGGCATGGCCGTCGGCACCGACAAGGGCCTCGTCGTTCCTGTTATCCGCGACGCCGACCAGATGTCGATCGCCGAAATCGAGAAGGAACTCGGCCGCCTTGCCAAGGCGGCCCGTGACGGCTCGCTTGCTATGGCCGACATGCAGGGCGGCACCTTCACCATCACCAATGGCGGCGTCTACGGTTCTCTGATGTCTTCGCCGATCCTCAATGCGCCGCAGTCCGGCATTCTCGGCATGCACAAGATCCAGGAGCGGCCGGTTGCGATCGGCGGCCAGGTGGTCATCCGTCCGATGATGTATCTGGCGCTGTCCTACGATCACCGTATCGTCGACGGCAAGGAAGCGGTCACCTTCCTCGTGCGTGTCAAGGAGAGCCTCGAAGATCCGGAACGTCTGGTTCTCGATCTCTAAGGAGCATTTCGATGCGGAACCGGGTCATGCGAGCGGCGCGCCTTCTTCTTTGCGCTGCCGCCGCGCATGCGCCGGTCTCCGCATCGGCTGCCGGCTGGGATGTCGGCAAGGCCAGCAGCAATTTCGAGTTGGTGGCGTTTGATGATGCCGAACTCTCCAGCCGGTCGATCGACGTGGTCCATATGGGCGATGTCGAGCTGACGTCGGGGCGCATTGTCGCTGCCGATCCGCTTGCTCAGCCGGATCGTCCGGCGCTGGCAAGAACGGTTGCGCCGGGTGACTATCCGGTGACGCTCTACCGGGCCTTCGGTCGCATCGCGGCGGCCAGCATGCGGTTTGCCGAGGGCAAGCCCGATCATTGGGAGCTAGCTGTCCTTCCCGGGCAGGACCCGGCGATGCTGAAGGATGACGAGATCTTCGGCTATCCCGTCGATGCCGGCATCGGCTGCTACATGGATGCCGATACGCTGGCGCTGATCGATGAGCGTGAAGCGCAGGTCCAGGCGCAGAAGCCGGGCGTCGACATCAACTATTATGATGACGTGCTGGCTTCGGACCTCGATGCCAACAAGAACCACTATGCGCTGCACCGGCCGATTGCCGGCAAGAAGGGCAACGTCGCTGTGTTCTGGAGCGGCTGGGGCGACGGTGTCTATCCTGTCTTCTGGGGCCTCGACAAGGACGGTCGTCCATTGGTGCTGTTGACGGATTTTGGTGTTATTGAGAATGCCGATGGACGGCGAGAGGCGAAGGTGCAATGAGCGGGGCGATCGGGATCATGGCAGGGCGGAAAGGCGTGGCTGCAATTGCAGCTGCCGCGGTTTTCACCACTCCGGTTGCCGCGTTCGCCGCCGACTGCAAACAGGAGCACGCCGTTTACGTCGACCGTGACGGCGCCTACGAACTGCGTTTTACACCGCTGAATTCTCCCTCGGCTGCCGCCAGCAACCAGTTCAAGGTCAATGCGCTCGAGGCATCCGTCGTCATGGAAGGCTACGTGATGCCATCGGAAGATCCGGTGCGGGCGATCGGCATCCTGATGTTCAACTGCCCGGAGGGAGACGCGACGGGCGCCGACCTCGATGCATGCACCGTCTGGCAGGGCGCCGTCTACGGTATGAATGCCCAGGGCGAGATGGACAATCTGCAGCCGGAGGGCGCGGCGGCGGCCGAAAAGCTCGTGCTTCCCGGCCTTGGTCCCGCCATTCGTGAATCGAGCGCCTGGGGCGAGGGCAAGGCTTCGGTGGCGCCCTGGGATGTGCTGACTTTCAAGGAGTGTGCGACATGAGTGATGCACCGGTTGTTCTCGTGACCGGCGGCAGCCGGGGCATTGGCGCCGCGGTCTGCCGGCTCGCCGCGCGCCAGGGCTGGCGCGTCGCGGTGAATTACGCCTCCAGCCGTCAGGCGGCGGAGGCTGTCGTTGCGGCGGTTGCCGCTGACGGCGGCGAGGCCGTGGCCATCCAGGGCGATGTCGGCAAGGCTGCCGATATCGCCGCGATGTTTGCGGCGGTCGATCGCCATTTCGGCCGGCTCGACGGGCTGGTCAACAATGCCGGCATTGTCGATTATCCGCAGCGGGTCGATGAGATGTCGATGGAGCGGGTCGAAAGGATGCTGCGCGTCAATGTGACCGGCTCCATCCTGTGCGCGGGAGAGGCCGTTCGCCGGATGTCGAGCCGTCACGGCGGGCAGGGCGGCGCGATCGTCAACATCTCGTCGATGGCCGCGATCCTCGGCTCGGCGGCGCAGTATGTCGATTATGCCGCCTCGAAGGCCGCTATCGACACGTTTACGGTGGGGCTCGCGCGCGAGGTCGCAGCCGAGGGCATTCGTGTGAATGCCGTCAGGCCCGGTATCATCGAAACCGATCTGCATGCTTCGGGCGGACTGCCGGACCGGGCACGCGAAATGGCGCCCTCGGTCCCGATGCAGCGTCCGGGCACTGCCGAGGAGGTGGCGGACGCCGTCCTCTACCTTCTTTCTCCATCCGCCTCCTATGTCACGGGCTCGATCCTCAACGTGAGCGGGGGCCGCTAGAAAGACGGGTAAAAAACAGCATGCAGTATACGCTCGTGCATCACGATACGCCTGTCCTTATCCAGTTTTTCCTACGGCATCGGCATGGCGACGGCGCTGGTCGCCTTGTTTGCCGGCGTCTTCTATTTCTTCACGGTCAGGCGATCCGTGACCGCTTCATCGCCAGCGGCAAATGGTTCAACCGCATCACCGGAGCGGCACTCGTCGCCTTCGGCTTCCGCCTGGCGCTGTCGCGCGCAGTCGACTAAACGATAAATTCAAAGGGAAAAGCAATGTCTTATGATGTGATCATTATCGGAACCGGCCCGGGCGGCTATGTCTGCGCCGTCAAGGCAGCCCAGCTCGGCCTCAAGGTCGCCGTCGTCGAAAAGCGCGCGACTTATGGCGGCACCTGCCTGAACGTCGGCTGCATTCCGTCGAAGGCGCTGCTACATGCTTCCGAAATGTTCCATCAGGCCGGCCACGGATTAAGCGCGCTTGGCATCGACGTGCCGGCGCCGACGCTCAACCTCGGCAACATGATGGCGCACAAGGATGCGACGGTGAAGTCGAATGTCGACGGCGTCGCCTTCCTCTTCAAAAAGAACAAGATCGACGCTTTCCAGGGTACCGGCAAGATCGTTTCGGCCGGCAAGGTTTCCGTCACCGCCGAGGATGGAACGGCGCAGGAGATCGAGGGCAAGAACATCGTCATCGCCACCGGCTCCGACGTCGCCGGAATTCCCGGCGTGCAGGTCGAGATCGATGAAAAGACCATCATTTCCTCCACCGGCGGCATCGCACTGGAAAAGGTGCCGGAAACGTTGATCGTCGTCGGCGGCGGCGTCATCGGCCTCGAACTCGGCTCGGTCTGGTCGCGTCTCGGCGCCAAGGTCACCGTCGTCGAATATCTCGACACCATCCTCGGCGGCATGGACGGCGAAGTCTCCAAGCAGTTCCAGCGCATGCTTGCCAAGCAGGGCATCGATTTCAACCTCAGTGCCAAGGTCACCGGCGTCGAGAAGGGCGGCAAGGGCGCCAAGGTCACATTCGAGCCGGTCAAGGGCGGTGACGCGGTGACGCTCGACGCCGAAGTCGTGCTGATCGCCACCGGCCGTAAGCCCTATACCGCAGGCCTCGGCCTGGAAGAGGCAGGTGTCGTGCTCGATAATCGCGGCCGCGTCGAGATCGACGGTCACTTCAAGACCAATGTCGCCGGCATCTATGCGATCGGCGACGTGGTGAAGGGTCCGATGCTGGCGCACAAGGCGGAAGACGAGGGTGTGGCGCTCGCCGAAATCCTCGCCGGTCAGCATGGCCACGTCAATTATGAGGTCATTCCGAGCGTCGTCTACACCCAGCCGGAAATCGCTTCGGTCGGGAAGACCGAGGAAGAGCTGAAGGCGGCGGGCATTGCCTACAAGGTCGGCAAGTTCCCGTTCACCGCAAACGGTCGCGCCCGCGCGATGCTGGCGACTGACGGCTTCGTCAAGATCCTCGCGGACAAGGAGACCGATCGCGTGCTCGGCGGCCATATCGTCGGCTTCGGCGCCGGCGAGATGATCCACGAGATCGCCGTGCTAATGGAATTCGGCGGCTCGTCGGAAGATCTCGGTCGGACCTGCCATGCACATCCGACGATGTCCGAAGCGGTCAAGGAGGCTGCACTCGCGACCTTCTTCAAGCCGATCCATATGTAATCTTACATCTTCGTAATGAAGCGCGCAGCCGCTTGCCGAGAGGCAAGCGGCTGTTTTAGTTGTCTCATATCGCAAAGTTCGAGCATCGGGGGAGATCAGGAATGCAGCAGCCGTCCATCCTGAGTTATAGTCTCAGCCAACGTTTCCTCCACTGGGCCGTGGCGCTGCTGATCTTCTTCAATCTGCTGTTTCCCGACGGGATGAATATGTGGAACCGGCTCGTTCGCAGGGGCGAGGTTCCGACGCCCGAGCAGATTGCCTCGGCGAATATTCACGCCTACGTCGGCATCGCCATTCTGCTGCTTGCCGTCCTCAGGCTCTGTCTGCGTTTTATGCAGGGTGTGCCGCCTGAGGTTTCGCAGGAGCCGGCGATCTTTCGTCTAGGGGCAAAACTCGTCCATGCGGGGCTTTATATCCTGCTCTTCGCGCTGCCGCTTTCCGGCATCGCCGCTTACTATTTCGGCATCAATCCCGCCGGCTTCGTGCACGCGGATGTCTTGAAGGTCATTCTTTGGGGGCTGATCGCCGCCCACGTCGCCGGCGCGCTCGTCCATCAGTTCTATTGGAAGAGCAATGTGCTGCGCCGCATGACGCTCGGCTGACCGAAAACGAGTTCAGTTCACGGCGGTAACGGTGAAGCCCTGCTTGCGCAGCAATTCGATGACGCCGCCCTCGCCGGGCAGATGCAGGGCGCCGACGGCCATGAAGACGTTGCCACCGTCGAGAATGGGTGCGGCGCGCTCTGCCATGACCTTGTTTCGA
This sequence comes from Rhizobium sp. BK049, assembly GCF_014193135.1. Taxonomy (NCBI): domain Bacteria; kingdom Pseudomonadati; phylum Pseudomonadota; class Alphaproteobacteria; order Hyphomicrobiales; family Rhizobiaceae; genus Rhizobium; species Rhizobium sp. BK049. The sequence goes on along the minus strand of NZ_JACHYV010000025.1, from coordinate 41,014 downwards.
TCGAGGATGACCCGCTGTTCGAAGGCAGCATAGTCGCTGCTATCTCCTTCGTTCTCCGGCGTCACTGTCTTCAGGATCGGCATGGTCATGCCGATATCGCCGGAGAGGTAGAGATCGGTCATCGTTTCGACGACATCATTCATTTTGGCTCCGAGTTCCAGCGTCTCGATCAGCGACTTCATATGGAATTCGACCGGCAGATCGGCCATAGCCTGGATCTGCTCGGCAAGGGTTTCCAGCCCCTTGACCTGCTTGCCTTCAGCAACGGCGTCGCTGGCAATTTTCTGGTCGAGAAACTGCACGCCTCTGGCCTTGCGTGCGAGTTCGCAGGCCGGAAGGGCGACGGCGCTGGCGATCATCCATGGCCGCATGCGGGAGACGGCGGTGAGGGGGATGCCGCGCTGCTTGAGGCCGGCTTCCAGGCGCTTGTAATCCTCGGCAGAGAGCAGCTTGTCGATAGTCGTGCCGTCGGTGAACATCGTCAGTTCCGGCCGCGCGAGCAGGGCGGCGGTTGCCTTGCGTTCATCGAGGATCTCGTCGGATTCGATGATGATCGTATTGGCTGCGTCGTGGGCGGCCTGGGCGCGCGGTGGCAGAGCAAGCACACGGGGATCGGTCACATGCATGCTGCCGAGCAGCCATGAGGGGGCAAGTCCAGGCTTTTCGATCTTCCAGAAGATGCCCTTGCCGTTCGGCGTTGCCTCGGCTTCCTTGACTGCCTCGGCATATCGGGCGGGGTCGCTCTGCTGCAAGTCGACCATCAGATTGCGGCCGGTGCAGGCAGCGTCTTCGGCCGCCGCCGGCCTTGCGGCCAGGAGGGCGACAAACAGGGCTGCTACAAGCAGCATGTGGAAGGCCGCAATCAGCCAGAGCAGCAGATTGCCGGGTGCTGCGAGGAAAAAAGCCCGGCGGCTGATCGAAGTCGTCATCATGGTATTCCCCACATGCCCAATCGCTTCTGCTCTACGCTCGGCTTACGCATAATCCTTTAAGAGAATGCGTTAACGAAAACTTAGCGCAGGCATCGAGCCGAATTCATGGGCGCTGAGCGTGTCGAATGTGGGGTGCCGTCGTCACAAGCGCTACGCATTTTGGACGACATCCATCAAGCGCGCGGATGGGCTCGATCATACGCCTCAAGCAGCCGCGATGCATCGACGCCGGTATAGACCTGTGTTGTCGAAAGGCTGGCATGGCCGAGCAGTTCCTGGATGGTGCGCAGATCGCCGCCGCCGGCAAGCAGATGGGTGGCGAAGGAGTGGCGGAGCGCATGCGGCGTCGCCGTCTCCGGCAGGCCGAAGGCGCCCCGTAGCTTCTGCATGGCCCGCTGGATGATCGCCGCCTGCAGCTTGCCGCCGCGGGCGCCGCGAAACAGCGGCCCACCGCTGTCGAGATCATATGGGCAGAGTGCGCGATATTTTTCGACCGCGTCGAAAACCACGGGCAGAAGCGGCACCAGCCGTGTCTTGTTGCCTTTGCCGGTGATGCGCAGCGTCGTCGCGCCCTTTTGCAGGTCGGCGGGAACGAGATTCAGTGCCTCGGAGATGCGTAGGCCGCAGCCGTAGAGCAGCGTCATGACAGCCGCATCGCGCGCGGCAATCCAGGGTTCGTCATGCAATTGGGCTTCATCGCTGACGATGGTGATCGCCTGCGTGTCCGACAGCGGTTTGGGCAGCGACTTCGGCTGCTTCGGCGAACGGATCGCGCCGGCGCCGGCGGCATTGACCAGGCCCTTCTTTTCGAGGTGACGCAACAGCGAGCGAAGGCCGGCGAGATTGCGGCCGAGCGAACGGGCGCCGGAGCCTTGCCTGCGCCGAGCGGCAAGGAAGGCGCGGAAATCGGCGGGGCGCAATTCCCTGATATCCGCGAGGGTCGCCGGGCCGGCGAGATGGCCGGTCAGGAAGGTCAGAAACTGGCGGGTGTCGCGCTCATAGGCATCGAGCGTATGCTCGGAAAGACGGCGTTCACGAGCGAGGTTTTCGAGCCACGCAGCGCGTTCCGCCATCAGGCGCGGGTCGGCGATTACAAGCAGTTCATTCACGTTGCTGGCCTTGAATTTGCCTTCAAGTCCGCCAATTTGAAGCAGGAACGGTTATCGAATTGCTAATGCCGGCCAAGCCATTGTCATCCTTCGATCATATTGTACTGCGATAGCTTACAGCCCATAGACAGGATCTTTCATGGCACGGCGCGATTCCATGACGGCTTTCGGACAACTCGCGGAAGCGATCGCTCTCGTTTCACAGGGAAAGCCCGGTCACATCGTCGATACGCTGATTGCCGAACGCGGCCAGAGGATCGTGAAACATCCGCTCTGGCCGGTCATGCGACCGTTCCTCTACACGCTTCTGCGCTATAACAAGGCGATCGAATTCGCCAATGCGGTTGCCAAGATGCCGGGGTTCCAGTCGTTCGAATATTTGAGCGACGTGCTGAAGCTCGACATCGGCGTCGCCAACGGCGAACGCATTCCCGACAGCGGCGGCTTCATCCTCGTCAGCAATCACCCCACCGGCATTGCCGACGGGGTCGCCGTATTCGATCTGCTGAAAACGCGCCGGCCCGATATGATGTTCTTTGCCAATCGCGACGCGATCCGCGTCAACCCGCGTTTTGCCGAGATGGTCATCCCCGTCGAATGGCGAGAGGAGCACAAGAGCAAGCTTAAGGCGCGCGAGACGCTACAATTGACGAACCACGCTGTGCGGGAAGGCAAGGCCACCGTGCTCTTTCCGTCCGGCCGCATTGCCTATTGGGCGAACGGCCAGCTCAACGAGCGCCCATGGAAAACGTCGGCCGTCGGGCTGGCGCGCAAATACAATCTGCCGATCCTTCCCGTCCACATGACGGCGCGCAATTCCGGCCTGTTCTACTGGCTGGCGAAGTGGTCGACGGAGCTTCGCGACATGACGGTTTTCCACGAACTCTTGAACAAGCGCGGCGACCGTTTCGATTTCGTGATCGGCAATCTCATTCCCGCCGAACATCTCGATGGCGATGTCAACGAGGTGACGAAGGCGCTGGAGAAACATACTGTCCACGACATGGCCCGCGATGGGGACGCGACCTTCGTGCCGGTCGCCGGGCCGGCTGCGGCGATGCCGCGCGAGATGTCGGTTCTGGCCGTCTAGAACCGTGACGATCGATATTCGCATCTTCCGTGATCGTTTGCCGGAGGCGATGGCGGGACTTGCGCACGACGCCCGGCAGGAAGGCCATCTCCATATCGGCCGGCTTATCGATGAGTGGGCAGCTGGCGACATCCGCTTGGTGGGTGACGGCGAAAGGCTGCTCGGCGCCTTTGCCGGCGAAACACTCGTTGGCGTTGGTGGCATGACCATCGAACCCGCCATGCCGGAAGCGTTGCGGATGCGGCGTTTCTACGTCCGCCCCGCGATGCGCGGTCGCGGCGTCGGGCGGATGCTTGCGCTCGCCCTTCTGGATCACGCGCGGCGCTTCTGCCGTTGTGTCACCGTGCATGCGGGAAACGACGGTGCGGCGAAATTTTGGGAGTCGCTTGAGTTTCGTCCCAGCGAGCAGGATGGCTACACCCATGTTCTCGACCTGCGCGGTTGAGGCGAGACCGCACACCATCATGCGCCGATCTCCTTGAGGCGGACCTCCTGGCGGGCCAAAAGCCGCTCGACATCGGCAATGTCGAGCGCTGAAAGTCTGGGCCCCGGCTCGCGCACAGTGGCGGACTTGATGACGCCGCGCTTGGCAAGCACGTATTTGCGGCAGGCAAGACCGATGCCCTGCTGCTGTTCATAGCGGGCGAGCGGCAGGTAGGCATCGAAGATTTCGTAGGCGCGATCAGCATTGCCGGCGCTATAGGCTTCGACGACACCGACCATCATTTCGGGATAGCAGAAGCCGGTCATGGCGCCGTCGGCGCCCCGGCCCATTTCTTCGGGCAGTAAAAGTCCTCCATTGCCGCAGAGAATGGAGATGCGCCGCATGCCGCGCGTGTCGCTGGCTGCGCGGAGTGCGGTGATTTTCGACAGGCCAGGCCAATCCTCGTGTTTGAGCATGACGCAATTCGGCACCTCCCTGACGATGCGCTCGATGACCGCGGATGCGATCGTCACATTGGTCGTGAGCGGATAGTCCTGCAGCACGAAAGGCGTATCGCCCAGGGTTTCACCAACCGACTGGTAGAAGGCGAAGGCCTGATCGTCGGTCCTGATGGTCCACGGCGGCGCAACCATGACGCCGGCGGCACCTTCGCCCATCACGGCCTTGGCGAGTTCCCTCATCGGGGCAAGTCCGGGCGCCGACACGCCGACGACCACCGGCAGGCGCCCGTCGAGGCGCTTCAGTACACGCTCGACCACGATCCGCGATTCGTCCGCAATCAGCTTCGGGGCCTCGCCGAGCTGGCCGAGCACTGTCAGGCCGGTGACGCCGGCGCCTTCGTAGAAATCGACCATGCAGTCGACGCTTTCGAGATCGAGCGCGCCGTCGTCGGCAAAGGGAGTTACGGCGATAACGTAGACGCCTTTGGCATTCTCGGTCAGTCTGGCCATTCATGCTCTCCGATTCAGCTGTCGAACAAATCTACCGGAAATCTAGGCGGCCGATTGCTTGCCCCGCAACCTTTTCGTCAAGACGCGGTCCGTCTTGGCGCGTCTTCGTTATCCACATTCTCCCCCGACGAGCCATCGCGTCTTTGCGGTTCCAATTCCAGCGATTTGCGGGCATGGTCTCGCGCGATGAGCATAGATTCGTCCGATCTCTTTGGCGCGCTTTTCGAAGCACCGCCCGCGAACCGAACGGTTCCGGTGCTGGTGCCGATGCCGGCGCCGAAACCCTATTCCTACTCGGTGCCTGAGGGCATGGCGGTCGAGCCCGGCTCGGTCGTGCAGGTGCCGCTCGGGCCGCGGCAGGTGATCGGTGTCGTCTGGGACGGCGGCGAAGATGGCGTCGATCCGAAGAAGCTTCGGCCGATCAGCCATGTCTTCGATTGCCCGCCGCTTTCCAAGGAAATGCGGGATTTCATCGATTGGGTGGCGAGCTATACGCTCTCCCCGCCCGGTCTCGTCGCGCGCATGGCGCTCAGGGCGCCGAACGCCTTCGAGCCGGAGCCTATGGTGGAGGGGCTGAAATTCGTCGGCGGCGAACCTGAGCGGATGACACCGGCGCGTGCGCGCGTGCTCGCGGCCGCCTCCGACGGTCTCTCCTGGACGCGCAGCGGTCTGGCGCATGCGGCCGGTGTTTCGACGAGCGTGGTCGATGGACTGGTCACGCTCGGCATTTTCGAAACGGTGTTCCTGCCGCCGCCGCCCGTCGTGGCGATGCCGGATCCCGACTTTGCCGCCGCGCGCCTCGAAGGGCCGCAGAAAGAGGCGGCGGCGGAAATCGTTTCCGACGTCCGCAGGGGCGAATTTTCGGTGTCGCTGATCGATGGCGTCACGGGTTCCGGCAAGACGGAAGTCTATTTCGAGGCGATCGCCGAGACCCTGAAACGTGGCAAGCAGGTGCTGATCCTGCTGCCGGAGATCGCGCTGACGGCCAGTTTCCTCGAGCGTTTTCAGGATCGCTTCGGAGCAAAGCCGGCCGAATGGCATTCCGATCTCGCCCCGCGCATGCGCGAAAAAGTCTGGCGCCAGGCGGTGACCGGCGAAGTGCGCGTCGTGGCCGGCGCCCGCTCGGCGCTCTTCCTGCCTTTCGAGAATCTCGGCCTCATCATCGTCGACGAGGAGCATGATCCCGCTTACAAGCAGGAAGATCGGGTCTTCTACAATGCCCGTGACATGGCCGTCGTGCGCGGCCGCATCGGCGATTTTCCCGTCATCCTGGTCTCTGCGACACCATCGGTCGAAAGCCAGGTCAATGGGCAGAACGGCCGCTACAGCACTGTCCACCTGCCCACGCGTTTCGGCGACGCGGCGCTGCCGGACCTGCATCTCATCGATATGCGCAGACACGCGCCGGAGCGGGGTGGCTTCCTGTCGCCGGTGCTGATCCGGGCGATCGGCAAGACGGTGGAGAGGCGGGAGCAGGCGCTGCTTTTTCTCAATCGGCGCGGCTATGCGCCGCTGACGCTCTGCCGGGTCTGCGGTCACCGCTTCCAATGCCCGCAATGTTCGAGCTGGCTAGTCGAGCATCGCTTCCGCAAGCAGTTGCAGTGCCATCAATGTGGTCATGCCGAGCGCACGCCCGAGGCATGCCCGGAATGCGGGACGCTCGACCATCTGGTCGCCTGCGGGCCAGGCGTCGAGCGCATCGCCGAAGAGGTGGAACGACATTTCCCTGAGGCGCGGACGATCGTCCTCTCCTCGGACATGATGGGCGGCGTGAAGCGGCTGCGGCTGGAGCTGGATGCGATCGCGAAGGGTGAGGCCGATATCGTCATCGGCACCCAGCTCGTCGCCAAGGGGCATAATTTTCCGCTGATGACGCTGGTCGGCATCGTCGATGCCGACCTCGGTCTTGCCAATGGCGATCCGCGCGCGGCCGAACGCACTTTCCAGCTTCTGTCGCAGGTGACGGGCCGCGCCGGGCGGACAGGCCTGAAGAGCCATGGGCTGCTGCAAACCTACCAGCCGCAGCACCCGGTCATGCAGGCAATCGTTTCCGGCGACTCCGATGCCTTTTACGAGCGCGAAATCACCGAGCGCGAACGTGCAGCATTGCCGCCGTTCGGCCGGCTCGCCTCGATCATCGTTTCGGCCGAAATGCGCCAAGACGCGGAAAATCATGCGCGCGGCATGCGCAACGCAGCACCCCAGGTCTCCGGCATCTCAGTGCTCGGCCCGGCGGAAGCGCCGCTTGCCCTGGTGCGCGGCCGCCACCGCTTCCGCCTTTTGGTCCACGGACGGCGCAACTCCGACATGCAGGGATTTCTGCGGGCGATGCTGTCGCAATCTCCGAAGGAGCGCGGGTCGGTGCAGGTGCAGCTCGACATTGATCCCCAGAGCTTTCTTTAAAATAGTACGCCGCCATTTCCTCCTTTTCGAGCGCATGCCATAAAACAGCGAATCATCCGGGCGATTAGGGGCCGATGCATGGAATTCTATTTTCCGACCGAACTCGGCGAGCAACTCGCCTTCTGCTCTGCCGCTTTCACGGCGCTGGCCGGTTTCATCATGATGTTTGCGCCGGGCCATGCTTTCCGTCTTCTCGGCTTGCAGGTGCAGGAGGGGCGGTCGGAAGGATATGGCGAGGGACGCTCGATGGGCGGCTTCTATCTCGGCTTCGGGCTCTCAGCGATCCTGCTTGCGCAGGATTGGATCTACATGGCGCTCGGCGCCTCCTTCAGCATGGCTGCCTTTGCGCGGATCATATCGATCCTGTCCGATAAGGGGAGCAATCTGGTCAACTATTTACTTCTGGTTGTGCAAGTCGTGCTTGCTGCGTTACCGCTGCTTTATGTTTTCGGCTTCATTCAAACGTGAATTTCACCGCTGGCGGGCCGCCTTCGCGGCCTGTCCGGAAGCCTTTGCGCAATTTTGCGAACAGAAATTCATGCGAAAGGCGTATTCGGACGTTACGCGTGTTGCGAGTCCGAACATCCTATGTTAGACGGACCCCGAATTTCGGAAGAAGCAAGAGGCTTCTCTTGTGATTTCTGGGGGAAATCAAAACGAATTCAAGATCATAGGTTCGGCGCCCGCCGAGAGCCGGATTTTGGATTGAAATCAGGGAAATTTGTGCCAGTGGCAGACACGTCCCAGCTTACTTCTGGTGTTGCAGAGCGCTATGCCTCGTCGCTTTTCGAGCTGGCGCTCGAAGAGGGTGCCGTCGCTACCGTAACTGCAGACCTTGACCGTTTCCAGGCGATGCTGGATGAGAGCGATGATTTGAAGCGCTTCATACTGAGCCCGGTTTTCTCTGCCGAGGACCAGCTGAAGGCCATCGTCGCCATCAGTGAAAAGGCCGGCATCTCGGGCTTCTTCGCCAACTTCCTGAAGGTCGTGGCGCGCAACCGCCGCCTCTTCGCTCTGCCCGGCATGATCAAGGCCTTCCGGCTGATCGCCGCCAATCATCGCGGCGAAATTTCTGCCGAGGTCACCTCGGCCCATGCTCTCTCAGCAGAGCAGGAAAATGAATTGAAGGCGGCGCTGAAGGGCGTCACCGGCAAAGACGTGGCAATTGCTGTCACGGTTGATCCGTCAATTCTTGGTGGTCTGATCGTCAAGGTCGGGTCCCGTCAGATTGATACGTCTCTTCGTACCAAACTCTCTACCCTTAAGCTTGCATTGAAAGAGGTCGGCTGATGGATATCCGCGCCGCGGAAATTTCCGCAATTCTCAAAGACCAGATCAAAAATTTCGGCAAAGAGGCAGAAGTCTCGGAAGTCGGCCAGGTTCTCTCCGTCGGTGACGGTATCGCTCGCGTTTACGGTCTGGACAATGTTCAGGCTGGTGAAATGGTCGAGTTTCCCGGCGGCATCCGCGGCATGGCCCTGAACCTTGAATCCGACAACGTTGGTGTCGTTATTTTCGGCTCCGACCGCGACATCAAGGAAGGCGACACCGTCAAGCGCACCGGCGCCATCGTCGACGTGCCGGTCGGTCCGGAGCTGCTCGGCCGCGTCGTCGACGCTCTCGGCAACCCGATCGACGGCAAGGGCCCGATAAACGCGACCCGCCGTGCGCGCGTTGACGTCAAGGCTCCAGGCATCATTCCGCGCAAGTCGGTTCACGAGCCGATGTCGACCGGCCTCAAGGCCATCGACGCTCTGATCCCCGTCGGCCGCGGCCAGCGCGAGCTCGTCATCGGCGACCGCCAGACCGGCAAGACCGCCATCCTGCTCGACACCTTCCTGAACCAGAAGCCAATCCACGACAACGGCCCCGACAACGACAAGCTCTACTGCGTCTACGTCGCCGTCGGCCAGAAGCGCTCCACGGTTGCCCAGTTCGTCAAGGTTCTCGAAGAGCGCGGCGCCCTGAAGTACTCGATCATCGTCGCTGCGACCGCTTCCGATCCGGCTCCGATGCAGTTCCTCGCTCCGTTCGCAGGTTGCGCAATGGGCGAATACTTCCGCGACAACGCTCAGCACGCGCTGATCGGCTATGACGACCTGTCCAAGCAGGCTGTCGCTTACCGTCAGATGTCGCTGCTGCTGCGCCGTCCGCCGGGCCGCGAAGCCTATCCGGGCGACGTTTTCTACCTGCATTCGCGCCTGCTCGAGCGCGCCGCAAAGATGAACGACGACAAGGGCGCCGGTTCGCTGACCGCTCTGCCTGTCATCGAAACGCAGGGCAACGACGTTTCGGCCTTCATTCCAACCAACGTGATCTCGATCACCGACGGTCAGATCTTCCTTGAAACCGACCTGTTCTACCAGGGTATCCGCCCGGCCGTTAACGTCGGCCTGTCGGTTTCGCGCGTCGGTTCCTCAGCCCAGATCAAGGCGATGAAGCAGGTTGCCGGTTCGATCAAGGGCGAACTCGCCCAGTATCGCGAGATGGCCGCCTTCGCCCAGTTCGGTTCGGACCTCGACGCTGCGACGCAGCGCCTCTTGAACCGCGGTGCACGCCTGACCGAACTCCTGAAGCAGCCGCAGTTCTCGCCGCTGAAGACGGAAGAGCAGGTCGCCGTGATTTTCGCAGGTGTCAATGGCTACCTCGACAAGCTGCCGGTCGCTCAGGTCGGCAAGTTCGAACAGGGCCTGCTGTCCTATCTGCGCTCGGAAGGCTCGGCCATCCTCGATGCGATCCGCACGGAAAAGGCAATCAGCGACGATACTCGGGGCAAGCTCACCGCTGCTCTCGATAGCTTCGCCAAGTCTTTCCAGTAATCGGGCCCAGTTAGGACGGATAACGGATGCCTTCACTTAAGGATCTGAAAAACCGGATCGCCTCCGTCAAGGCGACGCAGAAGATCACCAAGGCGATGAAAATGGTCGCCGCGGCGAAGCTTCGGCGTGCGCAGGAGGCGGCCGAGGCCGCCCGGCCCTATTCGCAGCGCATGGGTGCGGTTCTGGCGAACATTGCCAAGGCCGTCACCGAGGCGGATGGCGCGCCGGCGCTGATGACCGGCACCGGCAAGGACCAGGTCCATCTGCTGGTGGTTTGCACGGCCGAACGCGGTCTTTGCGGCGGTTTCAACTCGCAGATTGCCCGCTTTGCGCGCGACCATGTCCGCAGGCTGCTTGCCGAGGGCAAGACGGTGAAGATCTTCACCGTCGGCAAGAAGGGCTACGATATCCTGCGGCGTGAATATGCATCGCTGATCATCGAGCGCAAGGAACTGCGCGAAGTCAAGAAGATCGGTTTCGAGAATGCCGACCAGATCGGAAAGCGCGTCATCGAGATGTACGAGGCCGGTGAGTTCGACATCTGCACGCTGTTCTACTCCGAGTTCAAGTCGGTCATCTCACAGGTTCCGACCGCCCAGCAACTCATCCCGGCCAAGGCTCCGGAAGCCGTCGCCCAGGATGCAGAACATGCAGGCGCCGTCTATGAATACGAGCCGGATCCGGCGTCGATCCTCGACGACCTGATCCCGCGCAATATCTCCGTCCAGATCTTCCGTGCTCTCCTTGAGAACGTCGCGGGCGAGATGGGCGCCAAGATGAGCGCGATGGACAATGCGACGCGCAATGCCGGTGAGATGATCAACAAGCTGACGCTGAGCTACAACCGTCAGCGTCAGGCTCAGATCACCAAGGAATTGATTGAAATCATTTCGGGCGCGGAAGCGCTCTGAGTTAGGAAAGAGGGTAAGAATATGGCTGAGGCAGCTACCCGCTCTGTCGGCAAAGTCACCCAGGTTATCGGCGCCGTCGTCGACGTTGCTTTCGAAGGCGAACTGCCGGCGATTTTGAACGCGCTTGAAACCGACAACAACGGCGTCCGCCTGGTTCTCGAAGTCGCTCAGCATCTGGGCGAAAACGAAGTCCGCACCATCGCGATGGACTCGAGCGAAGGCCTCGTTCGCGGTCAGCAGGTCATCGATACCGGCGCTCCGATCTCGGTTCCCGTCGGCGACGAAACGCTCGGCCGTATCATGAACGTCATCGGCGAGCCGGTCGATGAAGCGGGCCCGCTGACCACCGCTCACAGGCGCGCCATCCACCAGGACGCTCCGGCTTACGTCGAGCAGTCCACGGAAGCGCAGATCCTCGTCACCGGCATCAAGGTAGTCGACCTTCTCGCTCCTTACGCAAAGGGCGGCAAGATCGGCCTGTTCGGCGGCGCCGGCGTCGGCAAGACCGTTCTCATCATGGAGCTGATCAACAACGTCGCCAAGGCGCACGGTGGTTACTCGGTCTTCGCAGGCGTGGGTGAGCGTACCCGCGAAGGCAACGACCTCTACCATGAAATGATCGAATCGGGCGTCAACAAGCATGGTGGTGGCGAAGGCTCCAAGGCTGCGCTCGTTTACGGTCAGATGAACGAACCGCCGGGCGCCCGCGCTCGCGTCGCTCTGACGGGTTTGACGGTTGCAGAACACTTCCGCGACCAGGGCCAGGACGTTCTGTTCTTCGTCGACAACATCTTCCGCTTCACGCAGGCAGGCTCGGAAGTGTCGGCTCTGCTCGGCCGTATTCCTTCGGCCGTGGGTTATCAGCCGACGCTCGCAACCGACATGGGCTCGATGCAGGAACGCATCACCACGACGACGACCGGCTCGATCACCTCGGTTCAGGCCATTTACGTTCCGGCCGACGACTTGACCGACCCGGCACCGGCAACCTCGTTCGCCCACTTGGACGCAACGACCGTTCTGTCGCGCTCGATCGCTGAAAAGGGTATCTACCCGGCCGTCGACCCGCTCGACTCCACCTCGCGCATGCTCGACCCGATGGTCGTCGGCGAAGAGCACTACGAGGTCGCTCGTAAGGTTCAGTCTACGCTGCAGCGCTACAAGGCCCTGCAGGACATCATCGCCATCCTCGGCATGGACGAACTGTCTGAAGAAGACAAGCTTGCCGTCGCCCGCGCCCGCAAGATCGAGCGCTTCCTGTCGCAGCCCTTCTTCGTCGCCGAAGTCTTCACCGGCTCGCCGGGCAAGCTGGTTGCTCTGGAAGACACGATCAAGGGCTTCAAGGGCCTCGTCAACGGTGAATACGACAACCTGCCGGAAGCTGCCTTCTACATGGTCGGTTCGATCGATGAAGCCATCGAAAAGGCCAAGAAGCTCGCTGCTGCTTGATGAGCGACGCTAAGGACGAGATATTCTGCTGCGACTCGCTAAAAGGGGTCGTAGCGGAACTCCCAGAGCCAGCCGCACCGACCATCTACCGTGCCGATAATGGCGTGATCATGATGGTCGTGGGACTGGTTCAGACCGAAGAAGGTCTCGGATATCTCGACCAGGCGATACTGCACTGCCCGTTCTGCGGGACCAAATTGCAAGATGCAAAAGCCATAGCCGAGAAGGTAAGTCACTGATGGCTGACAATTTCAACTTTGAGCTCGTTTCGCCGGAGCGTCTGCTGCTGTCGGAGATGGTGACCGAGGTCGTCATTCCCGCGACTGAGGGCGAGATGACCGTGATGGCGCACCATGCGCCGACGATGACGACGGTCAAGCCGGGTGTCGTGAGCGTGCGTTCAGCTTCTGGGAAGAAGCAGGACTATGTCGTGTTCGGCGGCTTTGCCGACATTCTGCCGACCGGCTGCACGTTGCTGGCAGAGTCCGCCGTTCCAGTCGAGGAACTCCATAAGGACGAACTGACCCGTCGCATCGAGGCAGCCCGCAAGGAACTCGAACATGCCGAGTTGCACGAGCACAAGTCGAAGCTCGAGCATTTCATCATGGAACTGACGCATCTTAGCGGCATCGTCCAGCAGGATTGACCAATCGACGGCTTCGATGAAAGGCGGCCCGCGAGGCCGCTTTTTTGTTTCTGCGAGGGAACTTGAAGCGCCTCATCAAAGATTTGAAAAAGAGCGGGCATTCAAAACCGCTTTTGTCCGGCTCATGACCGAGAGGCCACATTTGCAGCGCCGCGCGTCTTCAGGGCGCGCAAAGGTGCTACGGCCCTTGATACTCGCGTTGCTGACTTGCTTCTCGCGCTTTAGCGCTTCGTTTGGCTGATGTCCTTTTCGCAGTGTCGCACTTTTGCGCGCGCGACGCTATGGACCAACCAGGAGGGTTCGAGAGCGGTTCAGGTTTTCACCGAAGCGCAGAATCGCCCTAAGATTTCGTTTTACGCGATTCCGAACGGAAAACCGTTCCATACTTTTCCTGGAATTGCCCTAGAAGCCGGTGCCGCCGCGCAGCTCGATGACCAGCGTCTTGAACAGGATTTTCAGGTCGAGCAGCAGACTGAAATGCCTGACATAATAGATATCGCAGGCGATCCGGGCCCGGGCTTGCAGCGGCCGTGCGGTCGGCCCGCGCCAGCCGCGTGTCTGCGCGAGGCCGGTGATGCCGGGGCGCATGACGTGACGATGGTGGTAGTTCGGCACCAATTCTTCGTAGAGCCGGCCGGCTGCGCGCATGTTGATGGCATGGCAGCGCGGCCCGACCAGGGACATGTCGCCCCTGAGGACGTTCAGAAGCTGCGGCAGCTCGTCAATGTTGGTCCTGCGGAGCATAGCGCCGAAGCCGGTCACCCGGCTGTCGCCCTTGACGGTCTGCTGAATGCCGCTGGGATCGCAAGCTTCGATGTGCATCGAGCGGAACTTGAAGACGGTGATCTTCCGCCCGTTCAGGCCCCAACGGATCTGGCGGAAGAATACGGGGCCTCCATCGTCGAGTTTGATGAAAAGAGCGATTGCCAGGAAAAGCGGCGCCAGTACGAGCAGAGCGCTGGCCGAGATGACGATATCAATCAGCCGCTTTACGGCCAATCGCAGAGCCGCCCTCCCTTCGACACCGGAAAAGCTGTCCGGTTGGCGAATGTTGGAGTTCGCTACAACCAGGGTCCGGATTTTGTTCTGACGCTGAGACGAATCGAAGCGTGAACTTATCTTCGAAGTAAAAGCATACATTACTCAATGCCCAGAAGTTTAGATGCGATACTGAACAGCGGGGAGACAGATACATGCTTACGTATGGTTTGTCATCGTTATAAATAAGAAATCGGTAAGCATAAAGACGCCAAAAATGGGAGTATTTCGCGTTAACCTTAATGCCTCTAGTTGAGCGGCGTCCGAAATTATACTTCTAAAGGAGTAGCCCGATGAGGCGGCGCGATGTCAGACGATTGCCAAAATCGATTACTGGTCGTTCCAACAGATAATAACTGAGGCTTGCCACCAGAAAAACGAGCGCCGCTGTCAGTGTGCAGGATTGCATCCAACCGGTGACCACATTCTCGGAGGAGGCGCCGAACGAGCCGGGGTCCAGTCTCTGGATCAATGTCAGGATGATCTCCTGCCAGATGTAAATGCCGAAGGAGATCTTGGCGATGTAGCGGACGGGGGGGTTATCAAGCAGCCTGCCCAGACGCTGCGAATGGCTGAGTGAAACGAGCGCTGTTGCAACGGCCAGTGGGAAGACCGGAAATCCATAGGGGATGTGAAGCCAACCGTAACCTTCGGCCGAGCCGCCTGGGGATATGAGGAGGCGGTAAGCGGCAACCGCGACGGCGAGGAGTGCCGCGGCGTCGAACCAGGGAGATCGTCTTGCGGGCAACATCACTTCGATGCCGGCGGCAAGCGCGCCGAGCGCGAAGACAGCAAAGAAGCCGATCGGATTATAGTTGGGCATCCATTCCTTCGCTCCACCCTGAAGGCCATATGACCAGCCGCGCCCGATATCGTCGAGCGCAAAGAGCCTCAGGATCATCATATGAGCAAGAAGGACGACGGCAATGACGCAGAGCCAGGCGGCGCGGGCGAAGAACGGACGTTGCCGTAGCAGCGGCAGGCGAAACAGCAGGAGAAAGCCGACCGGGAGGAGCACATAGCTGGTGACCTCGAAGGGAATGGACCAGAGCGGCCCATCGGCTTCGACGGGAAAAAACGTGCGCCAATGCCACTGGCTCATGAACAACAGTCCCGAGACGTAGCGGACGACGAGTTCTGGCGTCAGCGGCACGGCAAGCAGCGTCAGGCTAAGGACGAAGCTGACGCTGGTGGCGACCCAGAAGCCCGGAGCGATGCGCGCCAACCTGCGGATGGCGTAGTGCCCAAGGCTGGGCATGGCGCCGCCGGCGTCGAGAGCGTGCCAGAAGGGGCGGGCAAGCAGAAAGCCGCTGAGCACGAAGAAGATGGCGACGCCGAAATTGCCGAAGCGGAGGACGTTTGCCGTCGCCGCCAATTCATCCGGTATTCTGCGCATATCCAGCCGGAGCGCGAGATGATGCGCGAGCACCAACAAGCAGGCCATTGCGCGCAGAAAGTCGGCTCCGGCCAGTCTGTCCTGTGCTCGCATGTCGTTCCCCGCCCTGCCCGATTCGGCTCAAACCGCCCAGGCGCAAAGCATTGCCTGGGAAGACCGCCTCGGCAAGGCCCGGGGCGAGCTCAGCCGAGGAGTTCGTTGGTGTAATAGGTGGAAAAGTCCGGCTTCTCCTTGAGCACGACGCCATTCGCATCGACGAGAATGCCGTTCTCGACCAGGAAAGCGCCAATGGCATCGGCCTTTGCCGGATCAAGCGTGCCGATCACGCCGGCCTCGGATCTCAGGAAATGGCCTTCGATCAACGCCTTCTGAGATGCTCTCACCAGATCCGTGTTCATCAGCGCACCGTTACTTCCTGATATCAGCAGGTCGCAGGCTTCGTCGGGATGATCGATGGAGTAGACATAGCCTTGACGCGTGGCCTGGATGAAGGCGCGCGCGTGTTCTCGACTGGCAGAGAGATAGGCGTCACTGGAAACGATGACTGTCGTCTGCTCGTCGGGAATGCCGTAATCGGAATAGTGGAAGCGGCTGATCTGCCGATTTTCCAGCTCAGCGGCGATGCCCTCCCAGGTGTAGATCTCCAGCGTGAAGTCAATCGAGCCATTGTCCAGCGCCTCATAGGCGGAGGTGCCGAGGGTGACGGTCTTGACGTCGCCCTTGCCGCCGTCATTGCGGATCATCGCCGAGACCAGCGCGCTTTCCCAAGTGCCGCCGAAGCCTCCATAGGTCTTGCCATCGAGATCTCTAGGGCTCTTGATGTCGTCCCGCCCGCCGTTGAAGATCAGGCGTGCGGTTTCCGTCTGGACGACGCCGTAGACCATCTTCACGTCACCGCCGCCAGCACGCTGCGTCAGGGCCTCGATCTCGCTACTGATGCCGAAATCGGCGACCCCGTTTGATACCAGCGTGCCGGCACTCGTGTCGGTAAAGGGTAGAATTTCGACATCGAGGCCGGCGGCCGTGTAGAAGCCCTTCGCCTTGGCGACGTAGATGCCGATGTGATTGGTGTTGGGCGTCCAGTCGAGCGCGATACGAACCTTTGCGGGCGCCGCTTGAGCGAAGGCGACGCGGCCGGCGAGGCTTGTCGCGATGGCGGCGAGCATCGTCTGGCGGCGGGTGAGAAGCGGCATGGTGACCTCCTCAGGTCTTTAGAGCATGACGCCGAAAAGTACGGTTTTCGAACGACATCAGACTCTAACTCTTTAAATTGGAACAGGATTCAGATTTTGGGCCGACCGGCCTAAAACCACCCTGTTCTAGCGGATGAAGCAGGGTTTGCAGGATTTCGGTCTCGATCGCCTGGGCCGCCGGCGAACCGAGATCGGCAATGCTTCTCGGGCGGGGCAGGGGAACGCGGAATTCGCGGATGACACGCGCCGGACGGGCAGACAGCACGTAGATCCGGTCGGAGAGAAAAACGGCCTCGCGAACATCGTGGGTGATCAGCAGCGCCGTCCAGCGATGTTCGGTCCACATGCCTTGCAGCCACTCCTGGATCTGCGTGCGGGTCAGCGCATCGAGCGCGCCGAAGGGCTCGTCGAGCAGCAGCATGTCCTGCTCCTGGATGACGGTGCGCAGCAGCGCAGCACGTTGGCGCATGCCGCCGGAAAGAGAGGCGGGGTAGTGATGCTCGAAGCCGGCAAGGCCGAACCGCTCGAAGAGGGGCGCGACAGCGGCGCGTGCAGCCCGGCGAGCCATGCCCTTCACTTCCAGACCGAGCGCGGCATTATCGATGATCCGGCGCCAGGGCATCAGCGCATCGCGTTGTGGCATGAAGGCAAAGGAATGCGGCGTCTGTTCCAGCGCTGCATCGTTGAAAAGCATGGCGCCGGAATCGGGTCGCAGCGCCTGTGTCAGCAGTCTCAGCACGGTCGATTTTCCGGAGCCGGATGGGCCGACGATCGAGACGAACTCGCCGTCTGCGACGGCGAGCGAAATGTCGTCTAGAACTTTCATGCCGTCGAAGGACTTCGAGATGTTGCGCAGCTCAAGCATCTGACCGGTCATCGGCGCCGCTCCTGGGATGGCTGCCAGGGCATGACGAAACGCTGGATAACCAGCGTCAGCGCGAAGAGGCAGAGCGTCAACAGAGCGCTGACGATCACGGCGGCGAGCACGAGATCGGGACGGAAATTGTTCTTGGCGTTGAGGATATAGATGCCGAGGCCGCTTGCAGCGCCGGCATATTCGGCAAAGATCGCGCCGACGACGGCATAGGTGATCGAGATTCGAAGGCCGGCGAAGAAATAGGGCAGCGACGAGGGAAGCCGCGCCAGGCGGAAAATGCGCCAGCGGCTCGCTTTCATCGAATTCAAGAGCTCGGCAATGTCGCGATCGGTCGCCTCATAGCCCTGAAGCAGGGCAACAAGCAGCGGAAAGAAGGTGACGAGCGCCACCAGCAATATCTTCGGCAAAAGGCCGAAACCGAACCAGAGGACGACGAGAGGCGCGATCGCCACCAGCGGCAAAGTCTGGCTGGCGATGAAGATCGGCAGCATTGCCCGGCGCATGAATGGCATGAAATCCATCAGGATCGAAGAGGCGAAGGCGAAGGCGAGCGACAGGGCGAAACCACCGAGTGTCGCTCCGAGCGTCGGCCAGGTGTTTGATATCAGCGCCTCTCGGTTCAGCCAGCCCTGGACAAGGATACGCGAAGGTGCCGGCAGAATGGACGGTTTGATACCGGAAAGATCGACATAGAGTTCCCATGCCGCCAGAAAAGCAAAGCCTGCGAGCAAGGCGGGCATTGCCCGGTACACGGCGAGATAGAGCGTCGCAAGGCGCGAATCCGATGGTCGTGGCGATGTCATCGGCGTTCGATTTCAGGCTTTCGCCGGGCCGTTCGCGCAAACCTGTCGAGGGCATCGGTCTCGATGCGATTTGGGGCGGTTGCCTTGAGGGCATCGATAGGGATGCCGACGGAATTGCCGGACGTCCGGTAGAGTGACACTTGCGCGCCGGAATACATTTGGACCTCGCTCCGCTGGCATTACCCAGATCAGCTTAGAAGGGTCCGGAGGCTTGCGCCTCACATCTCAGCCCCGGCGACACGGAGCTCCCCTGTTATTTCGGCGAAAACTATCATCGGGGTTTTCTTGCCGCAACCGCAAAATTGCAAACCCGTCCGCCCGGTCGGATGGGGCGCAGATAAAAAAACACCCGGACGGAGGTCCTGTCCGGGTGTTTTCCGAGGTTCCGTACCTGCCGGGAACGGAACCCGAGCGCTTGTCTTTCAGGCGGCAATATCGGCAAGGGCGATTGGTGCGGGCCGGGCAACCGCCGACGCCATCATTTCAGCTTGTATCGACCGGATGATCTCACTGAGCTCCTTCCTGCGCCTCGTGCTTTACGGCCGGGGAAGCAGCGGTTATAAAACCTCAACTAATATTGAGGTCAATAGGCCATGAATAGGATTTCTGCAACGCCGCTCGGCAGGCTTCTGACGGTCGGCGAAGTGGCGCAACGCAGTGGTCTTGCCGTCTCGGCGCTACATTTCTATGAGGCCAAGGGGCTGATCTCGAGTATCCGCACGCGCGGCAACCAGCGGCGCTACGGACGCGATGTCCTTCGCCGGCTCGGCATCATCAAGGTGGCGCAACGTGTCGGCATTCCGCTTTCGGAAATCCAGACGGCATTTGCCTCCCTGCCGCAGGGGCGCACGCCGACGATTGCCGACTGGCAGACGCTGTCGGCGCGCTGGAAGGATGAACTCGACACGCGAATCAGACGGCTGAGCCTGCTGCGAGACCGTCTGACCGGCTGCATCGGCTGCGGTTGCCTGTCGATCGAAAGCTGTCCGTTGCGCAATCCCTTCGATCAGCTCGGCGAGGAAGGGCCAGGCGCACGGCTGCTGGAGACCGAAATCGAAGTATGAACTTTCAGGGAAGAGCGCCAGCCTCTGGCGGAAAGATGACGCCTGCCTTTCTTTCGGCCGGCGCGCTCATATGTTAAGGGCGAATGGCGCAACAGGCGGCATTGTCCGCGAGGAGGACAGCTTCGTGTTCCATCCGAGACTATTCGAAAATCGCAACGTCATCGTAACCGGCGCCGGGCGGGGCATCGGTCTCGAAGTGGCCCGGCAGTTCCTGGACTGCGGCGCGAAGGTGATCGTCCATACTGGACGCAAACCGGGGCGCGATCTGCCGGATTTTCTGCTGACGGCTGAATCCGAAAGACGGGCGCTGTTGCTGCACGCCGATTTCACTGCCGCTGGCGGCGCTGCGCAATTTGCCGAAAATGCGCTTACCTTTTTCGACAAGGTGCATGTGCTCGTCAACAACGCCGGCACTATGCTCGGCCGTTTTCCAGCTGCCACACTGACTGACACGGATTATGAGGCGATCGTGCGTTTGAACCAGACGTCGGTGGTGGCGCTGACGCGTGCGTTGCTGCCGGCATTGAAGGCGGCGGAAGGCGCTGCCATCGTCAACACCGTTTCAATTTCCGCGCTGACCGGCGGCAGTCCCGGTTCTTCGATTTATTCTGCCTCGAAAGCCTTCGTTTCAACCTATTCCAAGGCGCTTGCCCGCGAGCTCGCGCCGGATGGCATCCGCGTCAATTGTGTCTCGCCCGGAACGATCGAGACGGATTTCCACGAGCGCTATTCCTCCCGCGAAAAGCTGGAGCAGACGAGAAAGTCTATTCCCTTGCAGCGGCTGGGCACAGCGGAGGATTGCGCTCCCGCCTATCTGTTTCTGGCGGCGCCCTCGCTCTCCGGATACATTACCGGCCAGGTCCTCGAGATCAATGGCGGCCAGCTTATCTGCTGATTTAGTTAGACCTTTTTTGACATTTCTTCACTTTTGGCAAATTCGTGTGTGCGAATATGCTATTGTGCTGATCTGCCTTTTTGCTTCCCTTCCGAGATGTCGAATGCCATTGCCCAAGCCCGAGCCGGGAATGTCCGGTCAGGAACTGCACAAACTCGCTGGAAACGCTCGTGAGGCGAGCGATCTGCTGAAGGCGCTGGCGCACCAGACTCGACTTCTGATTCTTTGCATACTCGCGACCGAGGAGCGGACGGTGAGTGAAATCGAAAACATCCTCGGCATTCAGCAGGCAATGGTCTCGCAGCAGCTCGCGCGTTTGAGGCTCGAAGGTCTCGTCAATACGCGCCGTCAGGGCAGGCTGGTCTATTACCGTATCGGCAATACAAACGTGCTTGCCTTCCTTGAATCGCTCTTCGATCTTTTTCCGGCTGCTGAAAACAATTAGTACCCGCCCTTGCGGAGCACGGTTGCTGCGTCGAAGATAGCTGATCCGGATGATTTCGCGCCGGATCGGGAGACCGGATGATCGACAAGCTGGAATTTTTCATCGCCCTTGCCAACGAAAAGCATTTCGGCCGCGCCGCGGAGGAGTGCGGGGTTTCCCAGCCGACGCTTTCAGCCGCGATCCGGCAGCTCGAGGATCAGCTTGGTGTCATGCTGGTGCAGCGCGGCTCGCGCTTTCAGGGGCTGACGCCGGAGGGCCAGCGCGTCCTGGAATGGGCCCGGCGCATCGTCGGCGATGCCCGCACCATGCGCGAGGAGATGCGCGCGGCCCGCCGCGGACTTTCCGGCCATATCCGCCTTGCCGCCATTCCGACGGCGCTCGCCATGCTATCGCGCATCACCACGCCCTTTCAGGAACGACATCCGGGAGTGACCTTCTCGATCGTCTCGCGGAACTCGCTGCAGGTGCTGAGCATGCTCGAAAATCTCGAAATCGATGCCGGCATCACCTATCTCGAAAACGAGCCGCTCGGCCGGGTCACCAGTGTTCCGCTCTATGCCGAGCGCTATCATCTGATCACTGCTGCAGGCAGCCCGCTGTCCGATCGCGACAATGTGACCTGGAAGGAGGTCGGCGATCTTCGGCTTTGTCTATTGACCGCCGACATGCAGAACCGCCGCATCATCAACCGGCATCTGACAGAAGCCGGCGCCACTGTGCATCCGACGCTCGAATCCAATTCGATGATCGTGCTGTTCTCGCATGTCAGAACCGGACGCTGGGCGAGCATCATGCCGCGCAACGTGGCGAAATCATTTGGTTTTCCGGTGGAGATCCGGATGATTCCGATTGTCGAACCGGAAGCCCACCATCTGGTTGGCCTCGTCGCACCCTATCGGGAGCCCTTCACCCCGCTCGTTTCGGCCCTGCTGCACGAAGCGAGAGTGCTCGTGCGGGACGAGGAGCTCTGATAGAAAAAACCTATCAATCCACGAGATAGCTTTATTGATCGTCGTCGGCTTCCCTGAGATGTTGTCTGCACGATGGCGCTCGGCTGGGGAGGCCTGCCATCCCGAAACGAGCGAGCCGCCGGGAGGGCTGCCTGATGACCATTCATATCGCCGAAGGCGATATCGCAGCGCGTACGCGGACCATCGTCGCCGACCTTCGCTTCCTTGAAGGACCGCTGCTTCCCATTCTGCACGAGGTTCAGCGAGAATTCGGTTATGTGCCGCAGGAAGCCCTGCCTGTGATTGCGGAGGAACTGAACCTCTCGCGCGCCGAGGTGCACGGGGTGATGACATTCTACCACGATTATCGCGACCATCCCGCCGGCCGCCATGTGCTGAAGCTCTGTCGCGCCGAGGCCTGCCAGTCGACGGGCGGCGACGCGTTGGCTGATCGCGTCAAGGCGCTGCTCGGGATCGATTTTCATCAGACGACGCTCGACGGCGCCGTGACGCTGGAGCCGGTCTACTGTCTCGGCCTTTGTGCCTGCGCCCCGTCGGCGATGCTCGACGGCGAGGTTTATGGCCGCGTAGACGATCAGATGGCGGCGGAACTCGTTGCGGAGGCACGTCGATGACAGTCAAGATTTATGTTCCACGCGATGCCGCTGCGCTGGCGCTCGGGGCCGAAAAGGTGGCAAAGGCGATTGCCCAGGAGATCGCCGCCCGCGGCTTCGATGCAGAGATCGTGCGCAACGGCTCGCGCGGAATGTTCTGGCTGGAACCGCTGGTCGAGGTCGAGGCCGCCGGCAAGCGCATCGGCTACGGGCCGGTGAAGGCAAAGGATGTGCCTGCTCTGTTCGACGCGGGAATGATGAACGGCCGCGGCCACCCACTCTGTCTCGGGGAGGTTGAAGACCTCCCATTCCTGAAGGAACAGACCCGCCTGACCTTCGCCCGCTGTGGCATCACCGACCCGCTTTCGCTCGGCGATTATGAGGCGCATGGCGGCCTTGCCGGCCTTCGCCGCGCCGTTTCGATGACGCCTGCCGAAATCGTCAAGGAAGTCACGGATTCCGGCCTGCGCGGACGCGGCGGCGCCGGTTTTCCCACCGGCATCAAGTGGAAGACCGTTCTCGATGCCAGCGGCGAACGCAAATATATCGTCTGCAACGCCGATGAGGGCGATAGCGGCACCTTTGCCGACAGGATGATCATGGAAGGCGATCCCTTCGTCTTGATCGAGGGCATGGCGATTGCGGGGCTCGCGACCGGCGCCACGAAGGGGTTCGTCTACACCCGTTCGGAATATCCGCATGCGATCGCTGTGATGAGCGAGGCCATCGGCATTGCCAGACAGGGCGGCATTCTCGGCCCATCGGTGCTTGGCTCGGGCCGCGCCTTCGATATCGAGGTGCGCACCGGCGCCGGCGCCTATGTCTGCGGTGAAGAAACGGCTCTCTTGAACAGTCTCGAAGGCAAGCGCGGCATCGTGCGCGCCAAGCCGCCGCTGCCGGCGCATAAGGGCCTGTTCGACTGTCCGACCGTCATCAACAATGTGATTTCACTGGCCTCAGTGCCTGTGATCATGGAGAAGGGCGCCGCCTTCTACCGCGATTTCGGCATGGGCCGCTCGCGCGGCACCATTCCGCTGCAGATCGCCGGCAATGTCAGATATGGCGGCCTGTACGAGACCGCCTTCGGTCTTTCGCTCGGCGATATCGTCGACAGGATCGGCGGGGGCACGAGGACCGGCCGGCCGGTCAAGGCGGTTCAGGTCGGCGGGCCGCTCGGCGCCTATTTCCCGCGGGCGCTGTTCGATACGCCTTTCGATTACGAAGCCTTCGCCGCCAAGGACGGGCTGATCGGCCACGCCGGCATCGTCGTCTTCGACGACACGGCCGACATGCTGAAGCAGGCGCGTTTCGCCATGGAATTCTGTGCCGTCGAAAGCTGCGGCAAGTGCACGCCCTGCCGCATCGGTTCGACGCGCGGCGTCGAGACGGTCGACAAGATCGCAGGCGGCATCGAGCCGGAGAAGAACCGGGTACTGCTTGGCGATCTCTGCAATACCATGAAATTCGGGTCGCTCTGTGCGCTTGGCGGTTTCACGCCCTATCCCGTGATGAGCGCCATGACGCATTTCCCGGAAGATTTTTCGCCGGCACCGGTCGTGGAGGCGGCTGAGTGATGGTTTTTTATTCGAAGTTGCCCCTCACCCTAACCCTCTCCCCGCCTGCGGGGAGAGGAGACGTGCCACGAGGTCGCGTATCGAGTGAAGGTGGTGCGGCATACCCGTTCGCCCCGCTTGCGGGGAGAAGGTGCCGGCAGGCGGATGAGCGGCATGCCTCAAGGCGCCCGATACTGAAATCTAGCGGAGGTGCAATCCATGTCTCTCATCCATGAAATCGACTACGGCACTCCCGCTTCGAAATCCGAAACCATGGTGACGCTCACCATCGACGGGCAGCAGATCAGCGTGCCGGAGGGCACCTCCATCATGCGCGCCTCAATGGAAGCCGGCATCGAGGTGCCGAAGCTCTGCGCCACCGACATGGTCGATGCCTTCGGCTCCTGCCGGCTCTGTCTTGTCGAGATCGAGGGCCGCGCCGGCACGCCGGCCTCCTGTACGACGCCGGTGGCGGCAAACATGGTGGTGCACACGCAGACGGGACGATTGAAGGATATCCGCCGCGGTGTGATGGAGCTTTATATTTCCGATCATCCGCTCGACTGTCTCACCTGCGCTGCCAATGGCGATTGCCAATTGCAGGATATGGCCGGTGCTGTCGGCCTCCGTGACGTACGCTACGGCTATGAGGGCGACAATCACGTCAAGGCGCGCAGCAACGGCGACATCAATCTGAAATGGATGCCGAAGGACGAGTCCAATCCATATTTCACCTATGATCCCTCCAAATGCATTGTCTGTTCGCTTTGCGTGCGCGCCTGCGAGGAAGTTCAGGGCACCTTCGCGCTGACGATCGAAGGGCGTGGTTTTGGCTCCCGCGTGTCACCCGGCATGCATGAGAATTTCATGGATTCCGAATGTGTTTCCTGCGGCGCCTGCGTCCAGGCCTGTCCGACGGCGACGCTGACGGAGAAATCGGTGATCGAGATCGGCCAGCCGGAGCATTCGGCCGTCACAACCTGTGCCTATTGCGGCGTCGGTTGCTCCTTCAAGGCGGAGATGCGCGGCGAGGAGCTGGTGCGTATGGTGCCGTGGAAGGACGGACAAGCCAATCGCGGCCATTCCTGCGTCAAAGGCCGCTTCGCCTACGGTTATTCCACACATAAGGACCGCATTCTCAACCCGATGATCCGCGAAAAGGTCAGCGATCCCTGGCGGGAGGTGAGCTGGGACGAGGCCTTCGCGCATGTGGCGTCGGAGTTCCGCCGCATTCAGTATCAATATGGGCGCGACGCGATCGGCGGCATTACCTCCTCGCGCTGCACCAATGAGGAAACCTATCTGGTGCAGAAGCTGGTCCGCGCCGGTTTCGGCAACAACAATGTCGATACCTGCGCCCGCGTCTGCCATTCCCCGACCGGCTACGGTCTCGGCCAGACATTCGGAACCTCGGCCGGCACACAGAATTTCGACAGCATCGAACATTCGGATGTCGTCGTCATCATCGGCGCCAACCCGACGGATGGCCATCCGGTGTTCGGCTCGCGGCTGAAGAAGCGGCTGCGCCAGGGGGCGAAGCTCATCGTCATCGATCCGCGCCGTACCGATATCGTCCGGTCGCCGCATGTCGAGGCTTCCTACCACCTGCCGCTGAAGCCGGGCACCAATGTCGCGGTCATGACGGCGTTGGCGCATGTGATCGTCACCGAAGGGCTCTACGACGAGGCATTCATCCGCGAGCGCTGCGACTGGTCGGAATTCGAGGACTGGGCGGCCTTCGTCGCCGAACCGCAACATAGTCCCGAAGCGACGGAGGTTTTCACCGGGGTGCCGGCGGCGGATCTGCGCGGTGCGGCAAGGCTCTATGCCAAGGGCGGCAATGGTGCGATCTATTACGGCCTCGGTGTCACCGAACACAGCCAGGGTTCGACGACGGTCATTGCGATCGCCAATCTGGCGATGGCGACCGGCAATATCGGCCGTCCCGGTGTCGGCGTGAATCCGCTGCGCGGCCAGAACAATGTGCAGGGCTCCTGCGACATGGGCTCATTCCCGCACGAACTGCCCGGCTACCGGCATATTTCCGACGATGCCACGCGCGATATCTTTGAAAAGCTCTGGGGTGTGAAGCTCAGCGACGAACCGGGCCTGCGCATTCCGAACATGCTCGATGCGGCGGTCGACGGCTCCTTCAAAGGCCTTTACGTCCAGGGCGAGGACATTCTCCAATCCGATCCCGATACGAAACATGTCGCGGCAGGCCTTGCGGCAATGGAATGCGTCGTCGTGCAGGACCTGTTCCTCAACGAAACCGCGAACTACGCCCATGTCTTCCTGCCGGGTTCGACCTTCCTCGAGAAGGACGGCACATTCACCAATGCCGAGCGGCGAATCAACCGCGTGCGCAAGGTGATGACGCCGCGCAACGGTTATGGCGACTGGGAAGTGACCCAGAAGCTTGCCCAGGCGATGGGGCTCGACTGGAACTATGCCCATCCTTCCGAGATCATGGACGAGATCGCCGCGACGACGCCGAGTTTCGCGCTGGTTTCCTACGATTATCTCGACAAGATGGGCTCGGTGCAGTGGCCCTGCAACGAGAAGAACCCGCTCGGCTCGCCGATCATGCATGTCAACGGCTTCGTGCGCGGCAAGGGCAAGTTCATCCGCACCGAATATGTGGCGACCGACGAGCGCACCGGCCCGCGTTTCCCGCTTCTGCTCACCACCGGGCGAATCCTCAGCCAGTATAATGTCGGGGCACAGACGCGACGGACGGAGAATGTCGTCTGGCACGCGGAGGACCGGCTGGAGATCCATCCGCACGATGCCGAACAGCGCGGCGTCCGCGATGGCGACTGGGTGAAGCTCGCCAGCCGCTCCGGCGACACTACGCTCCGGGCGTTGATCACCGATCGTGTCGCGCCCGGTGTCGTCTATACGACCTTCCATCATCCCAATACGCAGGCCAACGTCATCACCACCGACTTTTCCGATTGGGCGACCAACTGCCCGGAATATAAGGTGACGGCGGTGCAGGTCTCGCCGTCGAACGGGCCGAGCGAGTGGCAGCTCGAATATGACGAGCAGGCACGGCAATCGCGCCGCATCGCCGGCAAGCTTGAAGCGGCGGAGTGACGATGCCGGGGCGATTTGGCGTTGTCGGCGAGATCCTCCCATCTTTCCTCGGGGAGAAGAGGAGGCGTCTGTGATGACTTTCGCCACCACCGCCCGTGCTCCCGAAACCGCCCGCCGCAACGGCGTCATGCACAGCGGTTCGCGCATGGTGCCCGAGGAAGTGCCGATCGCCTTTTCCTATGGCGGCAGTTCGCATGCGGTGATGATGGCGACACCGGCGGATCTTGAGGATTTCGCCGTCGGCTTCAGCCTGATGGAAGGGATTATCGCCAAGCCGGCGGAGATATCCGCCGTCGAGATCGTCGAGGGGGGGCAGGGCATCGACGTGCAGGTCAGCCTTACCGACGACGTCGCCGATCGGCTGCGGGCGCGCCGCCGCAGCATGGCCGGACCAGTCGGCTGTGGGCTCTGCGGCATCGAATCGATCGAACAGGCGGTGCGGCCGGTGCCCGATGTCTCGGCATCGCCGTTGACGCTGTCTCATGCGGATATCGTTCAGGCCGTTTCGCTTCTGAACGATGCGCAGCCGCTGCATCGGGAGACGCGGGCCGTCCATGGCGCTGGATTCTACCTTCCCGGCCGCGGGCTGATCGCGGTTCGCGAAGATGTCGGCCGCCATAACGCGCTGGACAAACTCTGCGGCGCCGTCATCCGCGCCGGCGAAAGCGGCGGAAACGGCGCAGTCGTCGTCACCAGCCGACTGTCGGTGGAAATGGTGCAGAAGGCGGCGATCCTCGGCAGCCCAGCGCTCATTGCCATTTCAGCGCCGACGGCCCTTGCCATCCGCACGGCCGAAGCGGCCGGCATGACGCTCGTCGCGCTGGTGCGCGGCGAAGATTTCGAGATTTTCACACACCCGCACCGCATCTCGCCCGGAAGCATCGCCGATGTCGCATGATACCAAAACCAAGCTTGTCTATATGGCAAACCAGATCGCCACCTTTTTCAAAAGCCAGCCGCAAGACGAGGCCGCGCAAGGCGTCGCCACGCACATCAACAAATTCTGGGAGCGGCGCATGCGGCGGCAGTTGTTTGAAATTCTCGAGAAAGAGGAGAATGGCCTGGATGCTCTCGTGCTTCAGGCCGCTCCACTGATCCGCAAGCCGGAGGCGGAGGCAAACCGGGTCCGGTAATTCAAAGTGGCGTCTGCCGGAGGGGAGACAGCAGCAAACTGCCTGCGCACGCGCCACTGCCCTCTATACCGGCGCCATGTATATCCTTGCCGTCGCCAACGCGTTGGTCAGGCCGCTTCCGGACAAGTGGTTCTGAGGGATGGCGAGGTCGCGGCGCTGCAAGAAAGTCGGCGGCAATAAAAAACCGCCGAAAGCGGCGGTTTTCCGATATCCAATTGTTCCGGCAGATCAGGCAGCCAGTTCATCCGTCTCATTTTCCTTGAACATCTTGGCGAGGTTCAGGAAGCAGATCATGCCGTTTTCGGAGGCGATGATGCCTTCACAGAACGCGCGGTCGAAGGAGGCCGTCACTTCTGGCACCGGCTGAACCTGGCTGGATGAGATGGTGAGAATATCCGAGACGCGGTCCACGAGCATGCCGATGACCATGCTATGAACTTCGGCGACCACGATGGCGCTGCGTTCGTTGGCAACCGTACTCTTCATGCCGAGCTTATAGGCGAGATCGATGATCGGGATGACCGAACCGCGCAGGTTCATGACGCCGATAACATCGGCCGGCGAATGCGGGATCGGGGTCGAGGGCGCCCAACCGCGGATTTCGCGGATGGTCGTGGTCTTGACGCAAAACTCCTGATCATGGAGGCGGAAGGCAATGATCTCGAGCGTATCGCCGCTGAAGCTAGTGGAATTGATCGTGGCCATTAGAATTCTTCCCAACTGTCGTAAGCCAAAGCAGAAGCGGGTGCGCCACCATTGGCGCGGACGAGCTTTGCCTTCACACCACGCGATGACTCTGCACTCAAAGCATCGTTACGGTTAGCGACGACATTAACAGAAGAGTGTTGCCCAAATCTAAATCGGGAACGGGAGCATAAAGCTTTTCGCCTCGCTCTACTTCAGCCGATCGTCATTTCGATCTGCGAGACGGCCCAATCGACCTGCTCCCTCGTTATAACAAGTGGCGGAGCGAGGCGAATCGTGTGGTCATGGGTGTCCTTGGCGAGAAGGCCGCGCTCCTTCAGCGCATGGCAATATTGCCGCGCGCCGCCGGCTTCGGGCTCCAGTTCGATCGCCATCATCAGGCCACGGCCACGTACATCTCTGACAATGTTGGAGCGGATCGACCTCAAGCCTTCGAGGAAATAATCGCCCATCGCGGCGGCGTTCTCGATCATGCCTTCCTCCACGAGCACCTTGAGGGCCGTGCGCGCCACCGCGCAGGCGAGCGGATTGCCGCCGAAGGTCGAGCCGTGCTGGCCAGGCTTCAGCACGCCCAGCACCTCGGAATTGGAAAGGACGGCGGATACGGGATAGAAGCCGCCGGAAAGCGCCTTGCCGATCAGCGTCACATCGGCCTCTATGCCTTCGTGCTCCTCCGCCAGCAGCTTGCCGGTACGGCCGAGGCCGGTCTGGATCTCATCGAGGATCAGAGTGACGTTGTTATCAGTGCAGAGCTCGCGGATGCGGGTGAAATAACCGGCCGGCGGGATGATGACGCCGGCTTCGCCCTGGATCGGCTCGATCAGGGCTGCCACGGTATTGCCGTTGATCGCGGCTTCGAATGCCTCGGCGTCGCCGAAGGGAATGATGCGGAAGCCCGGCGTATAGGGGCCGAAGCTGGTGCGGGCGTCGGGATCTGTGGAGAAACTGATGATGCTCAGTGTGCGGCCATGGAAATTGTCGGCGCAGACAATGATTTCCGCCTTGCCTTCAGGAACACCCTTGACCTCGTAACCCCATTTGCGCACCGCCTTGATGGCGGTCTCCACCGCTTCAGCGCCGGAATTCATCGGCAGGATCTTGTGCGAGCCCGTCAGCGTCGCAAGCTCCTCGTAGAGATGGGCGAGCTGATCGTTGCGGAAGGCGCGGGATGTGAGCGTCAGCCTCCCCGCCTGTTCGACCATGGCGGCGAGGATCTTCGGGTGGCAATGGCCCTGATTGACGGCAGAATAGGCCGAGAGGCAATCGAGATAACGATTGCCGTCGGTATCCCAGACATACACGCCTTCGCCACGCGTCAGCACCACGTCGAGCGGCTTATAGTTGTGGGCGCCGAGCCGCTGTTCCGTTGCGATCAGTTTTTCCGAAGTGTTCATGGCGCTTCTCCCTCAGCTTGTCTATGCGGCGCGTGTCGGACGATCGAAGATGCGGCGGCCGAAGAGGCTTGCCGTCAGTTCCACCAGTATACGGGCGCTCTTGCCGCGATCATCGAGGAACGGATTGAGCTCGACGAGATCGAGCGACGAGACGAGGCCGCTGTCGGAAAGCATTTCCATGACAAGATGCGCTTCGCGGAAGGTCGCACCGCCAGGCACCGTCGTGCCGACTCCGGGCGCGATGTCGGGATCGAGGAAGTCGAGATCAAGGCTGACATGCAGCAGGCCGTTGGCCTTTGCGACAACAGCGAGAATCTCGCGCATGATGGCGCCGATGCCCTGCTCGTCGATCGCCCGCATGTCGAAGACGTTGACGCCGTGTTCATGGATTTCCTCGCGCTCGCGCGCATCGACCGAACGGATACCGACCTGGAAGACATTCTTCGGGTCGACGAAGGGCCGGTCCTTCGGGAGGATTTCGGCGAACTCCGCCTCGCCGCAGAAGAAGGCGACGGGCATGCCGTGAATATTGCCGGAGGGTGACGTTGCCGGAGAGTTGAAATCGGCATGGGCATCGAGCCAGAGCACGAAGAGCGGGCGCTCCTTGCTGGCGGCATAACGCGCCATGCCGGAGACGCTGCCCATCGACAGACTATGATCGCCGCCGAGAATCAGCGGAAAGCGGCCGGCGGCGGCGACGTCATAGACGCTGCTTTCCAATGCGCGGGTGAAGGCACCGACGATCCTCAGATTATGGGCTTTCGGATGATTCGGCAGATCCATCGCCGGCACGATAGAGAGATCGCCGATATCGGCGACGTCGTGGCCGAGATCAATCAGGGTCTGGTCGACGCCGGCGATCCGCAGCGCCGCGGGGCCCATGGCGGCGCCTCTGCGACCCGAACCTTCTTCCAAGGGTGCGCCGATGAGGGTGACTGATCGCGATTGCGCATTCATTCGAGGGCTCCGTTTGAGGCCTGTTTTCGGCCGATAGTGGGATAAAGGGCTGGCGGCAAAAAGATGGAAAAGTGCCGGAAATGGATTATGATTGCGCAGATTGATAAAGCTATTTTGACAAAGTGTTCGACGTGGACGATCTCGATACCGAACTTCTGAGTGCGCTTCGCCATAATGCTCGCATGTCCGTCTCCTCGCTCGCGGCAATGACCGGTGCATCGCGGGCAACGGTCGCCGCCCGTATCGACCGGCTGGTCGCCAGCGGCACCATCGTCGGCTTCACAATCCGCACCAGTCACGAGACGCGATCCGCCGGCGTGCGCGCGATCGTCATGATCGAGGTGCTCGGCAAGCTCGCCGACAGGGTGGCCGATCAGCTCAGGGGCTTGCCGCAGGTGCGGGCGCTTCACAGCACCAATGGCAAATGGGATTTCGTCGCCGAGCTGGAGGACCGCGATCTTGCCGCCTTTGACGAGACGCTGCGCCGAATCAGACTGATCAACGGCATCAATTCGACCGAGACCAACATTCTTCTTAAAACGAGCAAGACGGGTTTCTAAGCTGCTTTAATATTCCCGTTCATAGACGATGCCCGCTTCGCCGGCGCCATTGCCGCCGGCGGCTCCCCGCAATTTGACGCCACGGCCGACATCGAGATTGATGATTGCCTTGGCGCCGGCCGAGCCGCCCTGCTGCAATTCGAAATAGGTACGGTCGTTGAGATAGCGGCCGACGCTGACGCTCGTCTGGCCCTTCGCGTCGGTGCTGATGTCGAAATCGTCGACGCCGAGCTGGTTGCGCAGACCCTCGAAAAGCGAGGTGGAGCGGTTGCCGGCCAGCTGGCTGACGGCGTCGGCGAGCTGGGCGATCTGCACCGGCGAGAGCTTCGACATCGACTGGCCGAAGATCAGCTGCGCCAACACCTCGTCCTGCGGCAGCTGGGGCGAGGAGGAGAAGGTGATTGACGGATCGGTGGCAAGGCCTGAGACATCCACCGTCAGGGTCGTCGTGCCGGAGGTGGAGGTCGCTTCCATGTCAAGCGCCGGCGTCAGGTCGCCGGCAAAGGTGATTTTGCTCTTGTCGGAGAAATTGAGGCGACGATTGAGAATGGTGAGCCGGCCGCGGCGCATTGTAAAGCCACCGGTGACGATCGGTGCTGCCGCCGTTCCGCGGATCGTCACGAGACCTCCAAGCTCGGCATCGATGCCGCGGCCGCGCACGAAGATCTGCGAGGGCGCATCGATTTCGAGGTCGAGTGTGATAGTCGAGGACTTCTCGCCCGGCTTCCGTTCACCGTCATCGCGCAGCTGCGCCAGCACCGCTCGCGGTGCGTTTTTATGCCGGATGTCGATTTCACGGAGTGAGGTCGGCAATCTTTCCGGGACGGTGATCGAGGTCTTGTCCAGCCGAAGCTTGCCGCTCAGCGTCGCACTCAGGATCGGCCCGCGCAGGCCGACCGTTCCGTTGACGGTCGAGACGACAAGCGTTCCGTCGACATAGACGGCCTTGTCGAGCTTGATCGAAATGTCGGCGGGAAATCCGCCGGCGGGCTGGATGCCGATGGTACCGCTTGCCGAAATCGTGCCGCCGCCGCCCAGATTGCCGCTGAGGCGCGAGATGACGGCCTGGTTGCCATTGAAGGTGACGGTGGCTGCGAGATTGTTGACGGCAAGATTGCGCCTGACGTCGACAAGCTTGGCGCCTGATGTCGAGACCGTGCCGTTGATGACGGGGGCTGCGGCCGTTCCGCCAATCTTAAGATCGACCTTGGCGACGCCGTCGGCGACAAAGCCCTGCTGTGCGAGCGGGGCGCCAAGCACGGCGAAGGGAACATTGCCGTTGAAGCGCATGTCGAGGGCGCGGTTGCCCGATATCACGACGCTGCCGCCGCCTTTCAGCGACATGCCGGCGTCGCCGGCAAGGTTGGTGTCGACCGTCAGCCTGTTATCGGCAAGCTTGCCGGATGCGCCGATGGTGAATGGCGAAAGACCGGCGCCCTTCGTCTGGCTCGTTGCCGCATTCTTCCAGTCGACCTTGAAGTCCACGACGGGCGAGCTCAGCGTGCCAGTCACTTTGGCCGTCGCCGAGATCGTGCCTTCGGCTCCTATGCCAGGAACAAAACCGTTGGCGATGGCGGCCGGAACATTGGCGGCGTTTGCGGTGACGTCGATCGATCGGATCGTTGTGCCTGCAATGGAAAGATTACCAGCGGCTTTCAGCGAAATACCGCCACCGCCGCTGAGGTCGGCATCAAAATCCAGCCGGTCGCCGGCATATTTTCCCGTCGCCGCCAAGGCAAGGCGGGAGAGGCCGGCGGCCTTGGTGTGGCTGGTCGCGGCATCTTTCCAATTCAGCTTGAAATCGACGATCGGGTCTGCCGGCGTTCCCGATGTCTGGGCGCTCGCCGACAGCGTGCCTTCGGCTCCGAGGCCGGGAACAAAGGCATTGGCGATATTTGCGGGCAGCGCCGGAATATCGGCATTGATCGAAAGGTCGCGTATCGCGGTTCCCGCGATCGTCGCGCCACCCGCCGCCTTGGCCAACATGCCGTCCTTGCCGGCAAGGCTAGCATCGAAATCGACCCTGTCATTGGCGAACTTGCCGGTGACCGCGGCACTCAGGCCCGACAAGCCGCTGCTCCTGGTCTGGGCGGTGGCGGCGTTCTTCCAATCGAGCTTGAAATCGACGGCGGGTTTCGGCAGCGCTCCTGAGGCGGATGCCGTTCCCGACACGGTGCCCTCGGCGGCAAGACCGGGAACGAAGCCGTTGGCAAGGCCCGCGGGCAGATTGGCAAGATCGGCTTTGACGTCGATGTTGCGGATCGAAGTGCCCGATATCGCCACATTGCCAGCGGCATTCAGCGACAGGCCGTCCTGGCCGCCAAGATTGGTGTTGAAGTCGAGCTTGTTGTCGGCGAGGTGTCCCGATGCGGCAAGCGCGAGGCCGGAAAGATGCGCGCTTCTGGTGTGGCTGGTCGCGGCGTCCGTCCAGTCGAGCTTGAAATCGGCCTTGGGTGCAGCGGGTGTTCCGGCTGCCGAGAGCGTGCCTGATATTGTGCCGCCGGCCGCCAAATCGGGGACGAAGGCATTGGCGAGAGCAGCCGGGAGTTTGGCGATTTCGGCATCGACCTTCACGCTGTCGATCGCCGTACCAGCGAGAGCGACATTGCCCATGGCCTTCAATGAGAGACCTTGATCGCCACCGGCGGCCGCGTTGAAATCCAGCTTGTTATCGGCGAATTTCCCCGATGCGGTCATGTCGAGAGCGGCAAGGCCGGCACGCTTCGTGTGGCTCGTCGCAGCGTCTTTCCAATTGAGGTCGAAATTGGCGGTGGGGGCGGAAAGCGAGCCCGCAGCCGAGATCCTCCCCGAGACTGTGCCTTCGGCGGCGAGATCGGCGACGAAGCTGTTTGCCAGGCTTGCCGGGATATTTGACAGCGTCGCATCGGCCGCGACGGTGCCGATCGTCGTGCCGGTCACGGCGACATTGCCGTTCGCCTTGAGCGAGAGGCTGTCTGCGCCGGCGACCACGGCGTCGAAATCAAGCTTGTTGTCGGCAAATTTGCCGGACGCCGTGGCATCAAGACCGGTTAGGCCGGCTCGTTTCGTGTGGCTCGTCGCGGCGTTTTGCCAATGGAGATCAAAATCGGCGATCGGAGCCGCAAGCGACCCGCTGGCCGCGACCGTTCCGGAGAGAGCACCTTCCGCTGCGAGATCGGGAACGAAGCCGTTGGCAATAGCCACCGGGATATTGTCCAGTGTTGCGTTGACCTTGACGCTGCCGACCGTCGTTCCGGTGATGTCCACGTTGCCGTTTGCCTTGAGCGAGAGGTTGTTGGCGCCGCTGGCCGCAGCGTCGAAATCGAGCTTGTTGTCAGCGAACTTTCCGGACGCCCTAGCGTCAAGACCGGTAAGGCCGGCTCGTTTCGTGTGACTCGTCGCGGCGTTTTGCCAATGGAGATCAAAATCGGCGTTCGGAGCCGCAAGCGACCCGCTGGCCGCGACCATTCCCGAGACAGTGCCTTCCGCTGCGAGATCGGGAACAAAGCCGTTGGCAATAGTTGCGGGGATATTGGTCAGCGTTGCGTCCGCCCTGACGCTGCCGACCGTCGTCCCGGTGATATCAACGTTGCCGTTTGCCTTGAGCGAGCCCCCGCCGGCGCCTCTGGCCGCAGCGTCGAAATCGAGCTTGTCGCCCGCGAATTTGCCGGACGCGGTCACATCAAGAGCCGCGAGGCCGGCCCGCTTTGTGTGGCTCGTGGCAGCGTTTTTCCAGGCGAGATCGAAATTGGCGGTCGGAGCCTTAAGCGAACCGGAGGCAGTCACCTTTCCGGTGATCGCGCCCTCGGCGGCGAGATCGGAAACGAAACCATTGGCGACCTGCGCAGGCAGGTTCAGGATATCGGCGTCGATATCGAACACCGGCGCCGTCGGATCGGCGAGCCCGACGTCACCGCGGGCCTTGAGCAACAGGCTGTCGGCACCGGCGATTGTCGTGTCGAAATCGAGCTTCTTGTCGACGAATTTACCGCTGGCGATGATGCCGAGCGGTGCCAGGCCCGCGCCCTTAAGCTGTCCTGTGGTCGCATCCTTCCAGTCGAGTTTGAAATCGGCGATGGGTGCTGCCGGCGTTCCCGTCACGGCAATCGTTCCCGAGATCGTGCCGCCAGCCGAAAGATTCGGCACGAAACCGTCGACGAGTGATGCTGGCAGCTCTTTGATGATGGCATCGAGCTTCAGCGTCTCGCCGGCCGAACCGGTAACCGATACCGAGCCGGCGCCGGTCTTCAACGTCAGTCCGTCCAGATTGGCGACGCCGCCGGTGACCGTGACCCGCGTCGGCGCAGCGAGTTCGATCAGAATGTTGCGGGGGCTTGCCGAGAGCCGATCGAGGTTGAGGCCGATATTGCCGGCGGCCATCTCGATGGTGCCGTCCGCCATCACGGGATTTCCGTCATAGGCAGCATCGAGGTCGAAGTTGGTGCGGTCTTGCTGCTTGGTAAAACTGAGAGAAAGTCCGCCAAGTTTGTTCGCTCCGGCAGCTACCTCCTCGGCCCTGAGCGTGCCGTTTGCCGCAAGGGTGCTGAGATCGCTGACCGTGAGGTCGATATCCGGCTTAGCGATCGCGAGCGTATCGCGGCGGATCGAGGCGCCTGACGCAACGAGCTTGAGCGCGATCTTGCCGTCGTGGCTATCGATGCCGAGCGAACCCTTGAGGTCTCCTTCGGCTTTCTGTCCGCCGAGCGCGGCCAGCAAGCCCAGCTTGGGAAAATCGAAGGTCAACGCGCCCGAGGGTGTAAAGGAGGGCGAGAGTTCCAGATTGCCGGTCAGCCGGTTGCCGCCGACATCGGCGGTCAGTGCGGGAATGTTCGTCTCGCCGTTTTCAGAGCGGATGTCGCCGTTGATGCCGAGCGGCTGTCCGTCGATCGTGCCGGTGGCCGCAAACTTCCCCTGCGGCGCCTTGGGATCGGCGACACCCGACAGATCGATATTGAGGTCGGCGAGCGCGCGATCAGCTATCTCAAGGCTGGGAGCCTTGATATTGGCTGTCACGGAGATCGCCGGCAGTTCGCCTCCGATCCTCAGCGCGTAACCTGCTCCGCCGCTGGCGCCTGTCATCAGCTTTCCGATATCGGGCAGCCGGCCTGAAAGATCGGCGTTCAACATCGAGCCGTCGAGCGCGACGTTGCCGGCAGCTTCAAGCGTGCCGGATTTCAGGACGAGGTTGGACAGCGCGAATTTCGACGGGATCGTGCCAGTCACTTGGCCTTCGACCAAGATCGGCTGATCGAACCTGCTCGTCGCCGCAGCCGGCAGGGCCGCCGGTTCGACGCTCAGCTTGACATTGCCGGTCAGCGCGCGGTCCGCCAGCCGATAGGAGCCGTTGAGGCTGCCGTTGATATTGGCGCTTTCGACGGTGGTGCCGTTGAAGCCGATGTCGCCCAGCGAAATCTGGAGCGGCGCGGCGATCGTGATAGGGCCTTGAACTGCGCGGTTGAGGTTCGGCTCGGCAAAGGTTGCGTCGCCGGCCACGAGGCGTAGCTGAACGCTGCCGGAACGGGCGGCAAGATTGAAGGCGTCGCTCTTTGCCGTCAGCTTGACATTGCCGATATCGGCCTGCGGCAAGGTTGCGCTGTCGAGCGAGCCGCTGAGGCTCAGTCGGGCGGTCTGCGCGTCGCCTGTTAGAGCAAGGTTGAGGCCTGATATCAGAAAGCGCGCTTCGCCTTCGGCGAGCGGCCAGCGGAAATCGACGGGGCCGGATGTGCCGAGCAGATTGGCGTTCAGGCTGTTGTTGCCGGCCGGATCAAGCGCGCCCGATGCGGCGATGACGACGCTGCCGGTGGCGATGTTGCCGGTCTGGATATCGAGCTTGCCATGATCGTCGAAGGTGGCGGCAAGGTCGATATTGGTCTGGCCGGCGAAAAGCGGCCGGAATGCCGCGGGAAGAAGCGAACTCAGGTCACCGCCACCCTTGAGATCGAGATGGTGCAGTCCGTCTGTGCCAATCGCATGCCGGCCCTCGATTGCAGCGCGCTGCTGTCCGTCGAGCGCAGCCTGCACTTTGCCCGTCCAGTCGGATAT
This sequence comes from Rhizobium sp. BK049, assembly GCF_014193135.1. Lineage (NCBI taxonomy): Bacteria > Pseudomonadati > Pseudomonadota > Alphaproteobacteria > Hyphomicrobiales > Rhizobiaceae > Rhizobium > Rhizobium sp. BK049. Next base: position 3,563 of record NZ_JACHYV010000025.1, on the reverse strand, counting down.
CGGTCCCTGACCGTCGATGTCGATGTTGACGGCAGGATTGTCAGGCAGGCCGAGGAAGCCTGCCAAAAGCCCACCCTTCGGCTCGGCAAGCTGCGCCCTCAGCCGCAGCCGGTTTTCGGCCGGCGCATAGGCGATATCGGCAGTAAGGCGCGCATCCGGAACCGCGTGGCGGCTGACATTGACCATCGCTTCGCCGCCGTCGCCATCGGCCGAAAGGCTGCCGTTGGCGGCGAGCGCGAAGGCGCGCCCGGCAAAAGCTTCGGCCAGTTTGATATCGGGCAGGGCCACATGGTCGACATCGATCTTGACCGGAAGTGCGAAGCCGCCGGAATTTTCGGCGCCGGGCCGCGAGGGCAGGGTGCGCACCGGCTTGCGCAGCACGTTGATCGTGTCGATCTGGAAACGCTTGGCGTGGAATGTTCCCGTCAGCAGCGCTAGCGGGTTCCAATCGATTGCCACGCCGTGAATTTCCGCAAAAACGCCCCTGGTGTCGGATAGGGAGATTTCGGCGGCGCGAAGCCCGCCGGTCAAAAGCCCTTCCGGTTCGCGCACCTCGATCGTCATGTCGCGGTTGGAAAGGGTGGAGGCGATCCTTTCGGTGACGATGCGGGCGCCAAAGGAGGTGAAGCCGAAGATCGCAAGTGCCGCGACAGCGAGAATCAAAATGGCGCCTACGGCATAGCCGGTGACCCGCACGATCCAGTTGACGATTTTTGCCAGCGTTTGCATCGGCGCGGACTACCCCGTTTTCATGCGGCCCATCGATCGGAAGAAGCCGGAATCGCAACCCTAGAAGGATTGGCCGATGCCGGCATAAATTCCATAATCTGTGCCATCTTCGTACTTGTTCAGCGGCACGGCAAAATCAAGCCGCAACGGCCCGAAAGGTGTGGCATATCGTATTCCCGCGCCGGCGCCGGCGCGGATATCGGAAAAACCCGGGAAGGTGCTATCCGATACGGTGCCGACATCGATGAAGGGCACGAGGCCGATTGTATCGGTGATCTTGAAGCGGGCCTCCAACGATCCGGTCACATAGGAGCGGCCGCCGGTGGCATCGCCATTGTCATTGTAAGGCGAAATCTCCTGATAGCTATATCCGCGCACTGAACCGCCGCCGCCGGCGAAAAAACGCTGCGTAGCAGGAATGTCCTCGATCCCGCCGCCGCCGATCAGCACGCCGGCGGCGATCTTGCCGGCAAGCACGAGGCGGTCCTCGGCGCCGAATGGCAGATAGCCGGAGATCGAGCCCTCGAATGCCGCGTAGGGTGTGGCGTTGAAGATCTCGTAGCCGGGCTTTGCCGATGCTGTCGCCCGATAGCCTTCGGTCGGATTGAACTTGTCGTCGCGTGCGTCACGATCATATTGAAGCGGCAGGGCGATGGTCAGATAGTCATTGGTGCCGAAGGCGTCGTCATCACGCTCCCAGCTGACTTCGCCGCTCGCCGACACCGTGTCCTTGTCGGTCAGTTCATAGGAAAGGCCAAGCGAGGCGGTGACGAGCGTCGCATTATAAGCGTCCGGGTTCTGGGTCTTGGCGACGATGCCGGCCTTCAGCGTGGCGGCCGGGAAGAAGGCGCCGGGCTTGGTGAAGAGGATGCCGGCGGAGTAGTCGAGGCTGCCGACATCGGTTGTTTCGCCGAGCCGCGAGACCGAGCCTTCGATCCTCAGCGTCTCGGCCTCGCCGAACAGGTTGCGGTGGCCCCAGTAACCCTGGATGCCGAGGCCGTCGGTGGTGGAATATTGCGCGCCGACGCCGAAATAACGCCTCTTGCCTTCGGAAACCTCGATCGTCATCGGCAGCGTACCATCAGGCGCCAGCACATCGCCCTGATGAATAGTGACGCTCGAAAAGACGCCGAGGGCGCGAAGCCGCTCGCCGGCCTTCTTCAGCCTTTCCGGCGAATAGGCGTCCCCTTTGTTCAGCCGGGAATAACGCTGGATGAAACCGGGCCGCACGGTTTTTTCGCCGGTGACCCCGACATCGCCGATCGGGGCGACAGGCCCACCTTCGGCAGCAAGCACGATGTCGACCGTATCGCTCCTGTGATCGGCGACGACCTTGCGTTCGGTCAATTTGGCGAAGGGCCGGCCTTCACTTTTCAACTGTTCGACAATCTTGTCGCCGGCCTTGATGATGGCGAGCGAGCCGGCCTCGGCGCCGGGGGCAAGGTCGTAATCGGCGGGATTGCGATCTGCGGCGTCGCCGCCGAACTGCACCTCTCTGACCCTGAACACGGGACCGGGTGTTATATTGACGGTGACGGGGATCGGCCCGGAGCGGTCGAAGGTCGGATTGGGCGGCAGGTCGTCGATGTTTCTGCCATCGATGGTGATCGTCACCACGCCGCCATAGCGCGCCTTTTCGTACAAGGCGGCGATCAGCCGCTCGCGGTCGTCACGCGCCTTGACGACGATGCCGAGATCGCCGGAGACTGGCTGTTTCTGGTCGCTGACGAGGCGGGAGCTGTTTTCGAGCGCTTCCTTAAGATCGGGATCGGCGGTGTCGGCCTTCAGGTCGACTTGATAGCGCACCGGATCGGGCACCTGTTCGCTCTCGTCCTCCTCCTTGCCGAAGATGGTGATGCCGAAAAGCTTGAAGGCGTAAGCATCGCCGATCAGGACCGGTGAGAAAGCAGCTGCCGCTGCGACCACCATCATGGTGCCTGTTCGCCGATACGCAAAACCTATTTTCGGACTTGTCCCTCTAATCCGCATCCGCTGCTTTTGGTTACGCCTACATGAAGCTTCGTTGCCCAGCCGTGAACAGCTTAGCGGCAAAATCGCGCAGGGTGTACCATTTTAAATTGCCCACGCACTAATTCAGCACAAAAAATCCCGGATGTGTGTCCGGGATTTCCTGTTTTGCCGCTTTGTCAGCGCTCTCAGCGCGGGCAAGCGTCAATGTAACGGCGACCATAGCGGTCGCGATAGTAGCACTGGCCGGGCTGTTCCGCGACGCTGCCGATAAGAGCGCCTGACACGCCGCCGATGGCGGCCCCGACGGCCGCGCCGCGGACATTGCCGGTGACCGCGCCACCGATGACGGCGCCCGATGCAGCGCCGATACCGGCGCCCTGCTGGGTCGGCGTGCAGCTTGCGATCGACAGGCCGATCAATGCGAGTATGACAGCTTTTTTCATCTCTTCTCTCCGAGGTTGTTGTCCAGTGGGCAAAGGCCGTCCCTTTTGTTTTTTTGGCAGGCTAGCTGGAAAACTATGTCGGAAGAAAGGGTTGTCCACTCTTGGCCTGATTTTTTTCGCGGAGAGTGTTGTTGCGGCCGTGCGGATTTTGCGCCTATGTCAGGCGCTTTTGCGCACCGATCCCACTGATTGTGGCGCACGCATTTTTTTGTCTGGAATCATTCAAAAATCTGGGCCTTTTGCCGCAGTTGATGTTAAAGCAAAGGGTAAGCATTGACGCGCGGACGTCCGGTCGGCAAGAACGGCCGCGCGATACTGGAGCATATGATGGATTTCGAAGCATTTTTCAAAAACGAGCTGGACGGGCTTCATGCCGAGGGCCGCTACCGCGTTTTTGCCGATCTCGAACGTCAACGCGGC